>JBCDKT010000004.1 GCA_038746285.1 Bacteroidota bacterium | reverse complement strand
TGTTGCCTCACTCTCATGTCATGCCCGCGCAGGCGGGCATCCATCAGGCGGCGGCGCTTCACACAGGGGGGTGCATGGGTCCCCGCCTGCGCGGGGACGACCTCGTATAGGTGAGACACTATCCTGAAGAACTGGTATTAGCCGCGTTAAGGTGATTGCCAGGATCACTCCACGTCCGGCACGACGCGCTCGGCTTCGCTCAGGGAGGCCTCGACGGCTTCGGCGGCGCCGGGGATGCCGCTCTCGGCGAGGCCGTACTCGCGCGGGAGGTCGTCGGCGAAGCGCTCGAAGGCCATGTAGCCCGAGACCACGATCGAGCGGGCGTCTAGCTCCTCGCCGAAGCGGTCGAGCTTGGCCGTGTCCTCGGCCATCGGGAAGCGGAGCTGCGAGGTCTGGACCGGCCGCGCGGTGCGCTGCTCGGGGTTCCACTCGCTGCCGAGGTACTCGGCGGCCTCGCCCTCGGCCAGGTAGGACGCTTCGAGGACGCCGAAGAAGGTCAGCTTGTACTCGTCGTTCTTAGCCGGCTTCAGGACCTCGCCGGCGGTCGTCGGGAAGCGGTTGCCGGGCCGCTGCTGGTTGCCGAAGCCACCGAGGCCGCCCTGGCCGCCGGGGCCGCGGGCGGGGAGGAGGTAGAGCGTGAAGTCCTGCTCCTCGGCCGTGTCGGCGATCAGCGAGCGGATCAGGTGGCGCGGCGAGCCGAAGTACGCCTTGCGCCGGTTTGCCTGCCACCGCGCGAACTGCACCTCGTCGGCGGGCTCCATCTCCTCGAAGAGCGGCTCGCCGTTGAAGAAGTTGGAGTTCGAGCGCGCCTCGAAGTCGGTCAGGTCGTAGCGGACGCGGTAGCCGAGCGCCCGGTTCTCGATAATCAGTGGCTCGCGCGCCGTCGCGGTCAGCGTCCCCATCCGCTCGTCGAAGTCGAGCACGTACGGGTTCAGAATCTCCGTCTCCGCTGCGTTCGAGCTCTCGCCGAGAAAGCGGTGCTGGAAGCGCTCGTAGCGCGCCTGCCACCGCGCGTCCTCGGTCGACTCGACCGTCACCTCGCCGAGCTCGAACTCCGACTCGCGGAGCCGGAAGTTGATGGTCTTCGTGTCTCCGGCGTCGCGGAGGACGAGGTCCTCGGCGTCGGTCTCGAACCCGATGATCGAGGCCACGAGGCGGTGCGCGCCGAGCGGCACGGCGGGGAGGCGGTAGCGCCCCTCGGCGTTCGTGATCGTCCCGCGCTGGGTCTGGGCGAGGAAGACGTGCGCGCCCGGCAGCGGCTGCCCGTCGTCGCCGGTGACGGTGCCCGTGAGCGTGGCCGAGGTAGGCTGCGCGAGGGTGGGGAGAGCGAGGGCGAAGAGGGCGAGGGGGAGCGCGAGGCGTCGCATCGGCAGGGCGGGGCAGGAAGACGGGGTGGACGAAAGGGAAACGGCGGCACCGGCACGGCTAGTCTGCGCCGCGCAGGGCACTTCGGGCGGACTGGGAGATCGCGGGCTGACCACTAAAATAGTCATCCGAACAGCCCTGGCGACGAGGCAAAGCGCGGTGGCTGGAACTAGCAGGCTTGGACCCGGCTTTGCAGACGGGCGTAGCGTGCCGCGTTACTCCCGGCCCGACGGGAGCGGCTCTTGTACCGAACCAACCTCGACCCTGATGCCCTCGATGCCCCTCGCTCGCCGCCTCTTCGACCGCCCGGCTCCGGTGCGCCAGCGCGCCGCCCGCCACGCCGTGCTGCGCGGCTTCGGCCTGCTCGCGCTCCTCTTCGTCCTCGCCGGGTGTGATTTCAACGACGACCGCGACCCGCGCGGCTCAGGCGTGATCGTCGAGAACGAGGTGCGCGTCTCCACCTTCACGCTCAACGACGAGGACGACCGCGGCAACTTCCTCTTCTCGCGCACGCTGAGCGGCAGCGGCCTGGAGGTGCAGTACGAGGGACGGCCGTCGATCCTCACCCCGGCGGCGGTGGACGACGGGGTCGTGCTGCTCTACGCCTCGGACCAGACCGGCGCGGGCGGGATCGACGGGCTGATCCGCAACGGCTGGACGGCGCTCCCGATCACGCTTGGCGTTGACGCCGATGGGGAGGACTTCTTCGTGGACTATACCCTGACCACGACCTACACCTACGACGTAGAGCGGCTCTACGTCAACCTGATCGCCTCCAACGATCTCGGCGCGGAAGACTTCGCCATCACCGACGCGACGCTGGCAAGTATCGAGAACATCGCCTTCCGTCTCGTAACGATTCCCGGCGGCGGCTTCAACCGGGGCATCGACTACTCCGACTACAACACAGTCAGGCAAGCCTACGGCCTGCCGGACTGACGAAGGGGGAAGGGAGAAGCAGGAAGCGTCGTGTTCGGGTGAGCGCGGCGCTTCCTGCGTGAGTGGGCACTCCGTACGAACAGGCGCTTCGTACGAACGGGCACCGTCGAACGTTAACCGACCCCGAGGAACAGCGTAAAAATCCCGGCTGTACCACGCGCCATGCCCCGACCGATGCTCTCTCGCTCCGCTCCCTGCCTCGTGCTCGCCCTCTTGCTGGGCACCCTGGCGCTGCCTGCCCAGGCGCAGCCGGCGTCGGTCCTCGAGAACCCCGTGTTCAAGGCCGAGGCCACGCGCGGACTCGACCTGCTCTACAACATGGAGTTCGACGAGGCCGGGGCCATCTTCGACCGCCTCGCGACCCGCCACCCCGAGCACCCCGTCGCGCCGTTTCTCCAGGCGCTCGTCCCGTGGTGGCAGATCCTGATGGACCTCTCCGACACGCGCCACGACGACGCGTTCTTCCGCGCGATGGACGAGGTCATCGACCGCTCCGACGACCTCCTGCGCCGCGACTCGGGCAACCTCGACGCGCAGTTCTTCAAGGGGGCCGCGCTCGGCTTCCGGGGACGGCTGCAGAGCAACCGCCGCCGCTGGCTCAAGGCCGCCCTCGACGGGAAACGGGCGATGGACTACGTCCTCGACGTGGCTGACGAGAGCGAAGGCAACGCCGACTTCCTCTTCGGCCGCGGCATCTACGACTACTACGCCGCCGCCGTCCCCGAGCGCTATTCGTGGAGCAAGCCGTTTATGGGGTTCTTCCCGTCGGGCAGCAAGTCGCGCGGGCTGGCGGCGCTGCACCGGACGTTCCGCGAGGGCAGCTACCTCCAGGCCGAGGCCGCGTACTTCCTGCTCCAGATCTACTACATCTTCGAGCGCGACTACGCCAAGACCCAGCAGTTCATCGGGTGGCTCCGCGAGCGCTACCCGGACAACGCCTTCTTCCACGCCATGGAGGGCCGCATCCGCTCCCGCTTCGGCGACTGGAACGAGTCGGAGCGCATCTTCCAGGCGGTGATGCGCCGCCACGCCCAGGGCGACACCGGCTACAACGACGCGATTGCCGAGCAGGCGCTCTACTACCTCGGCCGCACCCAGCAGGTGCGCGGCAACCACGGCCAGGCCCTCGCGCTGTTCTACCGGCTCGAACAGGTCGCCGCGTCGCGCCCGCAGTCCGGCGCTTTCGAGACGCTCGGCCGGCTGCGCCAGGGCATGAGCCACGACGCCCGCGGCGAGCGCGACCAGGCCCTCGAGCGCTACCGGCAGGTGCTCCGGCTCGACGACTTCTCCGGTGCCCACGACCGCGCCCGCCGCTACATCGACCGCCCGTACGGACGGTCTTAACGACGAATGACGAGTGACGAATGACGGGTAGGTCCCTCATTCGCCGCTCGTCATCCGCAACTCGCAACTCGCTATGTTCTTCCGCTACTCCGAGTGGGACGAGAGCCGCCACGGCCAGGACCGCCCCACCTTCGACCGCCTCCTCGACCTCTTCCAGCAGCTCCTCTTCCACACTGGCGGCGACGCCGACGAGGCGCTGAGCTGGCTCACCCAGCTCGACAACAAGTACGGCCTCACCGATGACGAGATGGGCATCGGGGACTTCATCGAGGAGCTGAAGAACCGGGGCCTGATCGAGCGCGACCAGCAGACGGGCGTCGTGCAGATCACTGCGAAGGGGGAGCGCGGGCTGCGGCAGCGCTCGCTCGAAGAGATCTTCTCGCACCTCCGCAAGAGCGGGCGTGGCAACCACAAAACGCCCTTCGCCGGGGCCGGCGACGAGCGCCTCCCCGAGACCCGCCCGTTCACCTTCGGCGACGACATCCACGCGCTCGACGTCACCGGCACCCTCTCGAACGCCTTCCGCCGCTCCGGCCTCGGCGACTTCTCGCTCTCCGAGGACGACTTCCAGGTCTTCGAGACCGACCACCACTCGTCCGTGGCGACGGTCCTGATGATCGACCTCAGCCACTCGATGATCCTCTACGGCGAGGACCGGATCACGCCGGCGCGCAAGACCGCGATGGCGCTCTCCGAGCTCATCATGACGCAGTACCCCAAGGACACGCTCGACATCGTCGCCTTCGGGAACGAGGCGTGGGAGGTGGAGGTGAAGGACCTGCCGTACCTCCAGGTCGGGCCGTTTCACACCAACACGCGCGCCGGACTGGAGCGCGCGCGGACGATCCTCCGCCGCCGGAAGAACCGCAACAAGCAGGTCTTCATGATCACCGACGGCAAACCGAGCGCCCACTTCGAGGCCGGGCGGCTCTACAAAAACGCCTACGGTCTCGACCGCAAGATTGTCAACAAAGTGCTGGACGAAGCCGCTATCTGCCGCCGCGAGGGCATCACGATCACGACCTTCATGATCGCCCGCGACCCGTACCTCCAGAACTTCGTCCGCCAGCTCACCGAGACCAACCAGGGGCGGGCCTACTACGCGAGCCTAGACGACCTCGGCGGGTTCATCTTCGAGGACTACGTCCGCAACCGGCGCAAATTCACGCGCTGAGGTCCCGGCGCACTCTCGGTGCTTCTCGGGGGCCTGTCGGGAACCTGGACAGGGCTGAGACTGCTGGCGCCCAGGCGCTGCGCGGAGGCGGCGCTGAGCATACGGCAAGGGGAAAATGTCAGCCTTTGCTTGACTTACCGGAAGAAGGGCGCATTATAGGATTCGATCTGCACCGATAGGCTCTCATCCGTGCCGCCCTTTTGGCGGAGGTTTATGTCCTGAATTATTAAGTACTTGTGGCACTGCGCGCAGCGTTTGGATTCTGTTTTTCCCCTTGGATGACCCGATGACGCGGCCTTTCCCGTATGTACAGGAGAGCGCAAGGCACCGCACTAGACGCGCTCGCGAGGATGACCTGACCCACGTTGGTTTTCGACATACACTGTAGCGCCCACCACGTATAATCGGGGTGCTACTCGGGCGGCAGGCTTGGTGGTGGGGCCTGCCGCCCTTTGTATGTCTGGTCGGCAGAGGGGCCGAGGCTGCACGGGTCCAGCTTTCGACCCTATTTTCACGCGGTAGGTCGGGGCAGGCAGTGTACCTTGACACGCTGCTCCCGGCCCACGCACTGCCTTCTCCGTGCCCACGGTTTCCCTGACCAAAACACCGCAGACCGACGCTGACGCTGCCCGGCAGCGAGCCCTGGCGCGGCGCGGTCAGATCCCCGTCCACATCGCCGCGATCATGGACGGCAACGGACGCTGGGCGAAGCACCGGGGGCAGAGCCGCGTCGCCGGCCACCGCGAAGGGGTCGAGTCGGTGCGGGACGTCACCGAGGCGTGCGCGCAGATCGGGGTGCGGCACCTCACGCTCTACACGTTCTCGACCGAGAACTGGGAGCGCCCACCCAAAGAGGTGACGGCGCTGATGGAACTGCTGGTGCGCACGATCCGCCGCGAGGTGGGGCGGCTCCAGGAGAACAACATCCGCGTCCGCACCCTCGGCGAGCTCGACCGGCTGCCGCGCCGCGCCGCCGCCGAGATGCGCGAGGCCGAGGGGCTGACCTGCGGCAACACGCGGATGACGCTCAACCTCGCCCTCTCCTACAGCGGCCGCTGGGAGATCGCCCGCGCCGCCCGCCGGATCGCCGAGGAGGTTCACGCCGGCCGCCTCACGCCCGACGCGGTCGACGAACGCCTCATCGCCTCGCACCTGGACACGACCGGCATCCCCGACCCCGACCTGCTGATCCGCACCGGGGGCGACATGCGCATCTCCAACTTCCTTCTCTGGCAGCTCGCCTACACCGAACTCTACGTCACCGACGGCTACTGGCCCGACTTCCGGCGCGAGGCCCTCTACGCCGCCATCGAGAGCTTTCAGGACCGGGAGCGCCGCTTCGGCCGCGTGGCCGAGGCACCCCGCGATGCCCTCGTGCCGGAGCAATAACACCGCGAATCCGCCGTTCGTTGCCTGACCCGAACCACAGACCTCCGCCCTCCGTGATTGCCACCCTGCCGTCCCTCGTTCTGCGCCGCAGCCTCCTGGTCCTCGGGTGCGCTCTCATCCTCTCGCTGCCTGCCGGTGCGCAGGGCCTGGGGCAGCCGCTGGCGCAGGTCGGCGGCGCTCCCATCGGAGCCCCCGCGTCGTACGAGATCCTCGGCCTATCGGTGGAGGGGGTCAGCGACGAGAGCGCCCGCCAGTTCGTCCTCTCCTCGAGCGGCCTCCGCGTCGGGCAGTCCGTCACGATCCCCGGCGACCAGGCGATCTCCGACGCCATCCGCCAGCTCTACCAACTGGGCAACTTCGCCGACGTGGACGTGCTCGCCGAGCGCTACGTCGGCGGTGGGGTGTTCCTGCTCGTCCGCGTCGAGGAGGTCCCGCGCCTGGGCGAGGTCAAGTTCGAGGGCGTCAAGGGCGGCGACCGCGACGAACTGAAGGACCGGGTGCCGCTGCTGCGCGGGCAGGCGCTCCGCCCGGCCGGCATCGAGCGCAGCGAGCAGATCATCCGCGACTACTTCGCCGAGAAAGGCTTCCGCCTCGTCACGGTCGAGACCACGCAGCAGGCCACGCCCGAGGGCAGCACGCGCGTGACGTTCGACGTCAGCCGGGGCCGCAAGGTCGAGATCGGCGACATCAACTTCGCCGGCAACGAGGCCTTCGACGAGAAGCGGCTCCGCAAGCGGCTCGGCAACAACGCCGAAGACCGGTGGTGGCGCTTCTGGGGCGCGTCGACCTTCGACGAGCCTGGGTTCGAGGAGGACAAGCAGAACCTCATCGCCTACTACAACGACCGCGGCTTCTACAGCGCCCGCATCCTTCGGGACTCCGTCTACCTCGACACGTCTGAGCCCGACGACCCCGAGATCGTGATCGACATCCAGGTGGAGGAGGGGCCGAAGTACCACATCCGCAACCTCGCCTTCGACGGCAACGCCGAGTACACGGACGAGCAGCTTCTCTTCGCCCTCAACATCGAGCGCGGCGAGGTTTACAGCCGCTCTAAGCTCGAGCGGAGCCTCTTCTACGACCCGCAGCACACCGACATCACCTCGCTCTACTCCGACCGCGGCTACCTCCGCTTCAACGTCCAGCCGCAGATCGTCGAGGTCGAGGGCGACTCGCTCGACATCACCTTCACCATCGACGAGGGCGACATCTACGAGTTCGGCGAGATCACGGTGCGCGGCAACACGCGGACGAAGGAGCACGTCATCCGCCGCCAGCTGCGGACGGTCCCCGGCCAGACCTACAGCCGCCAGGCGCTCGAACGCTCGATCCGCGAGCTGATCCAGCTCGGCTACTTCGACCAGCAGAAGCTCGCCGAGGGGCCGCGCGTCTCGATCGACGAGGAGACCAAGAAGGTGGACCTCACCTACAACCTCGTCGAGACCGGCGGCGACCAGCTCGAGCTCTCCGGCGGCTGGGGCGGCTCCGGCTTCGGACTCATCCTCCAGGCCCGCGTCGCGTTCAACAACTTCTCCATCCAGAACGTCTTCAACGGCAGCGCATGGCGGCCCGTGCCCTCGGGCGACGGGCAGCAGCTCGCGCTCTCGGTCCAGACCTCGGGCCTGCGCTACCAGAGCTACTCGGCGACCTTCACCGAGCCCTGGTTCCGGGGGCGCAACACGCCCATCGGCGGCTCGCTCTCCTACACCTTCCGCGACTTCTCGAACAACTCGCGCCTCATCGGCCTCGACGAGTCGGAGATCAGCACGGTCTCGCAGAAGTTCTCGACCTTCAACGCGGGGCTGTTCTACCGCCAGGCGCTGACGTGGCCGGACGACTTCTTCCAGAGCGGGACGAACCTCGGCTACCGGCTCTACGACCTCACCGGCGAGTCGCTCAGCCGCAGCTACGGCCTGCCCCAGGGCACGAGCCAGGAGCTGACGGTCCGCCAGAGCCTGACGCGCAACTCCTTCGACGCGCCGCAATTCCCGACTGCCGGGTCGAGCCTGCTGCTCTCGGCCGAGGTGGCCCTCCCGATCCCAGGCTTCATCCAGTACCACAAAGAGAAGTTTTCGACGCGCTGGGTGACCCCCATCGCCGGCCGCCTCGCGCTCGACTTCTCGGCCGACTACGCCTACATCGGCTCGCTCACCGGCGGCGACGTGGAGTTCCAGCGCTTCCTCGTCGGCGGCTCGCCGCTGGAGGCCCAGAGCACGTTCCAGGGCTACGGCAAGGACATCGTCTTCATGCGCGGCTACCCGACGCTCGCCATCACGCCGGTGCAGAACGGCCGCCGCGTCGGCGGGCGGATCCTGAACAAGTACTCGATGGAGGCCCGCGTCGTGGCGATCCAGACGCCGCAGTTCACGGCCGCCCCGTACCTCTTCGTCGACGCCGCCAACACCTGGAACAGCTTCGACGACTACAACCCGACGAAGCTCTTCCGCTCGGCCGGCTTCGGGGCCAAGCTGTTCCTCCCGTTCCTCGGGCTGATCGACCTCAACTACGGCTACCAGATCGACTCGTTCACGGACATCCGCGGCAACGCGCCCCTCGAGATCGGGCCGCAGTGGCGCTTCCAGTTCTCGCTCGGCGGGCAGTAGGCCGTCTTTGGTTTCTGGTTTTTAGTTTCTGGTTTGTCGAGAACAGTCGGGGACAGCCAACTAGGAACCAGAAACCAGAAACTCAGCAACCGATGCGACGCATCCCTCTCCTGCTCCTCGCGCTCGCCGTGGCGGTTCCGGCCGTGGCCCAGCAGCGCATCGCGTACGTCGACTCCGAGTTCCTGCTCGACCAGATCACCGAGTACCGCACGGCGCAGTCCAACCTCGACCGCCTCGCCCAGCAGTGGCAGGGCGAGCTCGACCAGTTGCAGCGCGAGGTGGACGAGCTCGCGCGGGACTACGAGGCCCGGGAGCTGCTCTTCACCGACGACGAGCGCGAGCGCAAGCGCCAGGAGATCGCGGCCAAAGAGCAGGAGCTGGAGTCCCGGCGGATTCAGCGCTTCGGGCCGGAGGGCGAACTCTTCCGCGAGCAGCAGCGCCAGATGCGCCCCATCCAGGAGCGCGTCCTCGAAGCCATCGACCGCGTCGCCCAGGACGAGGAGTACGACTTCGTCTTCGACAAGAGCGGCGACTTCCTCTTCCTCTACGCCAACGTCGACCTCGACATCTCGGATCTCGTCCTGGACGAGCTTGGCATCGAAACTACGCAAGCCCAGGGCGGGCGCTAGACGCGGCCCCGCCCGCTCCAACTCTGACCACCAGCGACCCAACCCATGACCTACCTCAACCGTCTTCTCCTCCTCACCGCGAGCGCTGCGTTCCTCGCCGCCGGCTTCGCGCCCGCGCAGGCGCAGACCAGCGCCCGGATCGGCTTTACCGACTACGAGCTGATCATCGTGCAGATGCCGCAGTACCGCGAGGTCCAGACCCAGCTCCAGACCCAGGCCCAGCAGGACCAGCAGGAGCTCGCCACGATGGAGCAGACCATCCAGGAGAAGTTCGCCGACTACCAGAACCAGAGCGGGGTGCTCTCGGCCGAGGCGCGCCAGACGCGCGAGGAGGAGATCGTCCAGCTCCAGACGGACCTCCAGACCGAGCAGCAGAACCGCCTCCAGGCGCTCGACCGGCGCCAGAACGAACTCCTCCAGCCCCTCTTCAACGAACTCCAGGGGGCCATCGACGAGGTCGCGGCGGCCCGGGGCCTCACGCTCGTGCTCTCGACGCGCGTCTCGACCGAGCCCGTGATCCTCTTCGCCGATGAGGACAACACCGTCGACATCACGACCGAGGTGATGAGCAAGCTCGGCATCAGCATCACCCAGAGCCCGACCGGTGCCGGCGGCTGACCGGACCGGCTACGTTTCGCCGAAGCCCCTGCTGCCTCCGGGCGGCGGGGGCTTTTTCGGTGGACGGTGATGGATAGCGATAACGCGGATCTTGGTTACCTTGCCTGCCTGCTGCCGGAGCACTCCTGACCCTCGACCTCTAACTCCCACCCTATGAGTACGCAACTCGCCTCCGTCACCACGCTCGAAGACCGCACGAAGCGCGTCACCACGCAGACGCTCCAGGAGATGCGCCGCGCCGGGACGAAGATCGCCATGCTGACGGCCTACGACTACACCTCGGCCCGCATCCTCGACGGGGCGGGCGTGGACGTCCTCCTCGTCGGCGACTCGGCCTCGAACGTGATGGCGGGCAACGAGACCACGCTGCCGATCACGCTGGAGCACATGATCTACCACGCGCAGTGCGTCGTCCCCGGCGTGCAGCGAGCGCTCATCGTCGTGGACCTGCCGTTCGGGACGTACCAGGGCAACACGAAGCGGGCGCTCGCCTCGGCCGTTCGGGTGATGAAGGAGACCGGCGCGCACGCCGTCAAGCTCGAGGGCGGGGCGGTCGCCATCGGGGCCATCGAGCGCATCCTCTCGGCTGGCATCCCCGTGATGGGCCACCTCGGGCTGACCCCGCAGAGCATCTACAAGTTTGGCACCTACCGCGTCCGCGCCCGCGAGGAGGAAGAAGCCGACCAAATCCGCCGCGACGCCGTCCTCCTGGAGCGGGCTGGCTGCTTCGGCATCGTGCTCGAAAAGATCCCCGCTGCCCTCGCCGCCGAGGTCACCGAGTCCGTCTCGATCCCGACGATCGGCATCGGGGCCGGGCCGGCGACGAGCGGCCAGGTCCTCGTCACCCACGACCTCCTCGGGCTGACGAAGGACTTCAGCCCCCGCTTCGTCCGCCGCTACGCCGACCTCGCCGACACCATGCACGGCGCGGTCGAGCACTACATCGAGGACGTCCGCGCCGGCGTCTTCCCCGACCTCGACGAAAGCTACTGATTGGGTATGGGTGTTTGGGAGTGCGGGCGTGTGGGGGAGCGCCGCGCTTCGATCCGACGTCCTCCCATACTCTCATCCCCCCACACTCCTATACGCAACAATGCCTCGTCCCAACGTTCCGCTCGACGCGTCGCCGGACCGGCCGCTCATCCTCCTCTCGAACGACGACGGGGTCGACGCCAACGGCCTCGCGGCGCTCGCCGCGGCGCTCGACGGGCTCGGCACGCTCGCCGTCGCCGCGCCGGCGACGGAGCAGAGCGCGGTCGGGCACGCGATCACCGTGCGCGACCCGGTGCGGGCGCACCCGTGGCCGTTCGCGCTCGGCGCGCGCGAGGTGTGGGCGCGCGCCGTCACCGGCACGCCCGCCGACTGCGTCAAGCTCGCCTGCCAGAAGCTCCTGCCCCGCTTCCCCGACCTCGTCGTGAGCGGGATCAACCATGGCCCGAACACGGCCGTCAACGTGCTCTACTCCGGCACCGTCAGCGCCGCCACCGAAGCGGCTATCCTCGGCGTCCCGGCGGTCGCCATGTCGCTCTGCTCGTGGGACCCCGAGGCCGACTTCGAGGCGGCGGGCCGCTACGCCCGTCTCCTCGCCGAGCGCGTGCTCAGCGACGGGCTGAAGCCGGGCACCCTCCTCAACGTCAACGTCCCGGCAGGCGACGTCGGCGTAGTCCGGGGGATGGAGATCACGCGCCAGGCGCGGGCGCGGTGGGAGGAGGAGTTCCACGAGCGCCGCGACCCCTTCGACCGGCCCTACTACTGGCTCGGCGGCCAGTTCGTCAACCTCGACGACGGCCGCGACACCGACCTCGCCGCCGTCGATGCCGGGTACGTCTCCGTCACGCCGCTGCACTACGACCTCACGGCCTACGACGAGATCGAGCGCCTCGGCGCGTGGGCAGACCGCGCAGCCGAAGTGTAGCCGGCGCAAGCGGACCCTGCCCAACAGGACCCTGCCCAACAGTGCGGCGTTGGAGCCGCCGTCCGCCACCGAGCCCCTCATGCTGCGCTTCGTCCCCGCCCTGCTGTGCGTCCCAGTCCTCGCCGGGTGTCTCTCCGAGTCTCCGGTCCAGAGGGTCGAGCCTGGGGAGCCGGTCACGGCCCCAGAGACGTTCGACCACAGCGCGTTTACTGCGGTGCTCGCCGAGGTCGTAGACGAGCGCGGGCTCGTCGACTACGCCGCCCTCACCGCCGACCCGGCACCGCTCGACGCCTACCTGGCGGACCTGGCCGCCACCGACCCGTCGAACCTCGCCGACGCCGACCGGCTCGCGTTTTGGCTCAACGTCTACAACGCCTGCACCCTCAAGCTCATCGCCGACAACTACCCCGTCGGCAGCATCCGGGACGTGGTGGAGGGGGCGTTCGTCCCGCTCGTCAACACGCCGTTCAAGGTCGAGTTCGTTGTGGTCGGCGGGGAGACGAGGACGCTCGACAAGGTGGAGCACGGGATCATCCGCCCCGAGTTCGGCGAGCCCCGCATCCACTTCGCGCTCGTCTGCGCCGCCGTGAGCTGCCCCCCGCTCCGCGCCGAAGCCTACGCCGGCGACCTCCTCGACGCCCAACTCGACGACCAGGCCCGGCGCTTCCTCGCTAACCCCGACAAGAACCGCGTGCCGGCCGGCGACGAGACCATCGCGCTCTCCAAAATCTTCGACTGGTTCAGCGGCGACTTCGGCGAGGGCCCCACCGGGCTGCAAGCCTTCCTCGCGCCGTACTTCGACGGGGCCGTCCGCGAGACGCTGGAAGCAGGCGGCTACGACGTGAACTACCTCCCCTACGACTGGTCCCTCAACGACACCGCTACCCCCGATCCCTCATGACGAATACGATGCCCTCGGCCGGCGACCCGGCCCCCGCCTTCTCCGGCCCGACCGCGACTGGCGACACGCTCTCGCTCGGCGACTTCAGCGGCCGGTGGCTGCTGCTCTATTTCTACCCCAAGGACGGCACGCCCGGCTGCACCAAGCAGGCCTGCAACCTCCGCGACCACTTCGGCATGCTCGAAGACGAGGGCGTCGCCGTCGTCGGCGTCTCGGCCGACGATGCAGCTTCGCACGAGCGCTTCGCCGCGAAGTACGAGCTGCCCTTTCCGCTCATCGCCGACCCCGAGCACGCGATCCTGAGCGCGTACGGCGCGTGGGGCGAGAAGAATTTCTACGGCAAGAAGCTGGTCGGCACGAAGCGCACGAGCTTTCTGATCGACCCCGAGGGCACGGTCCGGCACGTCTTCAAGCGTCCCAAGACGGGCCAGCACGCCGAAGAAGTGCTGGAGAAGAGGGACGCGCTCGCGTCCTGAGACGGCACGCAGAACGAGAGGATCGAAGAGAGAAGATGGAGGATAGAGACCGCGTGCCGTAGTGGCCCGCCATCCTCTATCTTCTATCCTCCATCCTCTGGCGGCGCGCCTGCTCCTTTTCTCTCCGTCGTTCCCGCTCGACCAACTCCACCCCCCCATGCTCGTCGCCGGAAACTGGAAGATGAACACCACGCCCGAGGGCGGCGTCGACCTCGCGCGCGACGTGGCCCGCCGCGTCCGCAGCCATGCCGACCGTGTAGCGGTCGCCGTGTGCCCGCCGCCGGTTTCGCTGGCTGCCGTCGGTGACGTGGTCCGGGGTACGCCCGTTCGGCTCGGGGCGCAGACGATGCACGAGGCCGACAGCGGGGCGTACACCGGCGAGGTCTCAGCCCCGATGCTGAACGCCGTCGGCTGCCACTACGTGATCCTCGGCCACTCTGAGCGGCGGCAGCTCTTCGGCGAGACCGACGCGGGCGTCAACCGCAAGACGAAAGCCGCGCTTGCCCACGGCGTCGTCCCGATTGTGTGCGTCGGCGAGACGCTCGGCGAGCGCAAGGCAGGCGACGAGGAAGCCGTCGTCGGGCGGCAGGTCGATGCGGCGCTGGACGGGGTAGAGCTGAGCGATGCCGCGCAGCTTGTCGTGGCCTACGAGCCGGTCTGGGCGATTGGCACCGGCGAGACGGCCTCGCCCGAGCAGGCGCAGGCGATGCACCGCTTCATCCGCGACCGCCTCGACGGCCTCGGTGCGCCCCGCGAGGTGGAGATCCTCTACGGCGGCAGCGTCAAGCCCGGCAACGCCGCCGACCTCTTCGCGCAGCCCGACATCGACGGCGGCCTCATCGGTGGTGCCAGCCTCGACGCCGAGAGCTTTGCTCAAATCGTTGAAGCAGCGAGTAAGGTCTAGAGCTAGGAAACGGAAGATGGAGAAGAGAGGATAGAAGATGGCAGAGTTTCGAACCCCATCACACCTATCCTCCATCCTCTACCCTCTATCCTCCCTCACCCGGAGGCTGCAAGGGCTCAGTCTGTTCCTGCTCGTCGTGCTCGCCCTCGCCGCCTGCTCTGGCCCCTCGCCGCTCGACGCGCCCGACGCGGGGCGTACGTCGACCTACGAACCCGGCCTGCCGAGCCTCGACCTGGAGGCGATCCCCGCCGTCCGCGACGGGGAGCCGGGGATCACGGCCTACACCAGCATCCCGCAGGCTACGCTCGTCTTCACCCGAACCGACGAGGGCTACGCGGCGCGGTACGACGTCTCGCTGCGCGTCAAGGACGAGCAGGGCCGGGCGACCGAGTCTTTCTCCACTCGCACCGACACGGTGGCGGTCGACGCGCCCGAGGCGACGCGCGCGCCGGACCGGATCGGGCGGCAGGAGTGGGTGCCGCTCGCGCCGGGCGTCTACGTGATCGAGGCGGCGCTGGAAGACCTGGAGAGCGGCGAACGGGCCGTCCGGCAGCAGCGCGTCGAGGTTCCTACGCCGACCGGCGCGGCGATGCTGGGGCGGCCCCTCGTTCGGGCGCGGCTCAGGCCCGGTGGACCGGTGGAGCCGGTCGTCGCGCTGCACCTGCCGGCGCGGCGGGACTCGCTCTCGGTCGAGGTCGCGGCCTACGATGCACCGCCCGGTGCCACGCTCTCGCTCCACATCCTCCGGCTCCGCGCCGACACGTCGGTGGCCGTCCCGCCGTTCTGGCTCTCGCCCTCGCGCGGGTCCCTCGCCTTCCGCGGCCTCGACGCCGGCGACGCCGACACCGTCCGCGTCGCGCAGCAGCGCCTCGACGAAGCCGCCGAGCAAACCGTCTCGCTCGATCTCCCGGACCTGCGGCCCGGCGTCTACCGCCTCGACCTTCGGCTGAGCACCGGCGGGATCCCGCTCGCCAGGCAGCAGCGGATCCTCTCAGTCAAAGGCCCGGGGTTTCCCCAACTCGCCACGCTCGCCGAACTCGTCGACGCGCTCGCCTACATCGGCTACCCCCGCGAGACCGAGTTCATACGCGAGGGCACGAATGCCCGGGAGCGCCGCCGCCGCTTCGACGCCTTCTGGGGTACCCTCGTCCCGGACCGGCGCGTGGCGGCGAACCTGCTGCGGACCTACTACGAGCGCGTCGAGGAGGCCAACCGGCTGTTCACGTCGGTCAAGCCGGGGTGGAAGACGGACCGGGGGATGGTCTACGTCGTCTTCGGCGCGCCGGAGTACGTAGAGCGGACGTTCGAAGGCGAGGTGTGGTACTACGCCTACGGCGCGGAGGACCCCGCGAGCACCTTCGCCTTCGAGCGCGCCGACTACTACAGCGGGAGCGCCGACCCGTTCGGGCACCACGTCCTCGTGCGGCAGGCGGCCTACGAGCGGCCGTGGGTCCGCGCCGTCCAGCGGTGGCGCGAGGGGACCGCGCTGTGAGAGGGTAAGCGACTACTACTCAGTCACCGGACGCGGGCTTGCTCGCGGGCTTCGTGTCGCTCTTCGCCTCCGACGACCCCTCCGCCTTCGATTCAGACGCCGATTCGGACTTCTTCTCTCCCTTCGACTCCGGGGTGCCGGACTTGCGGACGTAGTCAGTCTCGTAGAAGCCGGAGCCTTTGAAGATCAGCCCGGCCCCGCCGCCGATCACGCGCTCGACGGCCTGCCCCGTCTCGGGGTCGGTTTCGAGCGCGTCGTCGGTGATGCGCTGGAAGACTTCGAACGTGGTGCCGTCTTCGCGGCGGTAGACGTAGGTAGGCATGAGGGGAGCGACGGGTTCGAGTGTCGAATGACGAGGGAGAAGGCGAGCCGAGGCCATGCAACTTACTGAGGCCGCAGATTTCTGTTCACCGTCTCACGGTTTACGGCCTCACCGTGCACTGCCTCTACTGCCAAATCCGCAACGCGGGCGCGGACGGCACCGATCCGGCTCGCACTGCGCTCCGGCCACGTCCGGTTCGTGAGCAGGACGACCCACAGACCCGTGTCAGGATCGATCCAGAGCGAGGTGCCGGTGAAACCGGTGTGCCCGAAGGCGCGGGGGCCGAGGCGCGTCCCACCGGACGAGTAGCCCTCCGCCAGGGGCCGCCATGCAGCCCACCCAAGCGCCGCCGGAAACTCGCCGACGGGCCGAGCGCGCGCCGTGAACGCGCCGACGGTCGCGGCGGAGAAGAACCGCCGGCCATAGGCCTCGCCGCCGTTCGTGAGAAGGCGCGCGAGGCGGGCGAGGTCGGGGGCCGTCGAGAACAGCCCGGCATGACCCGCGACGCCACCAAGAAGCGACGCGGTCTCGTCGTGGACCTCGCCCTGGAGCGCCCGCCCCCGGAACGTCCGGTCAACTTCCGTCGGGAGCGCCTGAGGGTCTACGGTGCCGACGGACCGGAAGCCGGTGTCGGTCATGCCGAGCGGTTCGTAGAACGTCGCGTGCAGGTAGACGTCGAGCGGCTGCCCGGTGATGGCCTCGACGACGGCGCCGAGGACGATCATGTCGAAGTCGCTGTAGCGCGTAGCGGTGCCCGGCGCGTAGCGGAGCGTGTCGGCGTAGACGAAATCGAGTACAGCCTCTCGGTCGCTAAAACCCTCGGTGTGGAACGGGTGGAAGACGCGCTGACCGGCCGAATGCGAGAGGAGCTGGCGCACCGTCACGCCGTCTTTTCCATTCTGCCCGAACGCCGGGACGTAGCGCGCGGCAGGCGCGTCAAGGTCGAGCCGCCCTTCGTCGTAGAGCTTCATCGCCGCGAGTGTCGTCCCGACGGCCTTCGTCAGCGAGGCGAGGTCGAAGACCGACGCGGGCGTGACCGGCGCTGCGTCGCGGTCGTACGTCGCTCGCCCGTAGCCCTGCATCTTCACCACCCGGTCCCCGACCCCGACCCCGACGACGGCACCCGGAAACACCCGCTCGCCGATGGCCTCCCGGACCACGGCGTCGATCTGCCGGAGCGCGACGGAGTCAACCGACGGAACGGCTGCGGTCTGGGTGAGCCCGTCTCCGCGCCGGTAGACGCCGGGGACCGAGACGGGGAGGCGACCGCTCGTCCGGCTGTGCCCCATGAGCGCGTCGGCCACGGCGCGCTGCGTGCGCTCGTGGGCATCGTAGACCACGACCTCGGCCTGGGTCCGGTCGAGATCGAGCGGGAGGTAGGGGTTCCCGAACGCGACGAGCACGACGGCCTTGCCGAAGGCGGCGAGCCGGTTCACGAGGTCGCGCTGCACGTCGGGCAACCCACGCCGGCTCCAGCTTCGCACGCTCTGATAGACGGGAACCACGATCACGTCGTGACGCTCAGCGAGTCCGAAGAGACGATCGGCTTCGGCCTGAGCCGCATCACGCCGGAGCACGCGGTGTGCAACGTGCTCCGCTCCAGCAAGCCTCCGCAGGCGATTCACGAAGGGCTGGCCCTGAGGTGCGTTCCAGCTTTCCATCGAAAGGACCAGTAGGCACGTCCCCTCGCGGAACGGGAGCAGGGTGCGATCATTGCGGAGCACGGTGACAGAACGACGTGCAATAGCCTTTGCAAGTGCATCTCCCGGCTCTAAAAGGACATTTATCGGCGTATCAGGAGTTTGCGGACTATTGGTCAATCCTAGCGCCTCTTTGGCTCGGAGCACGCGGAGCACGGACGCGTCGATTCGGTGCTCCGGAATGCGACCGTCGCGGAGCGCTTCCATCACGGCCGCCCGTGCCACGTACTCATCCCGCGTCAGCAGCAGCAGGTCCACGCCTGCTTCGAGGGCGCGTACGGCCGACTCGCCGATGCCGAATCCGTCGGTGATCCCGCCCATGTCGAGACCGTCGGTGACGACGAGGCCCTCGAAGCCAAGCTCGCCGCGCAGGAGGTCCGTGATGACGCGCGGCGAGAGGGTGGCGGGGAGCGTCGGGTCCGGCTCGAGCGTCGGGATGGCGAGGTGGGCCGTCATGACCATCCGCACGCCGGCATCGATAGCGGCGCGGAAGGGGACGAGCTCGGTCGTGTCGAGCCGGGCGCGGGGGAAGTCGAGGAGCGGGAGGGCGTGGTGCGAGTCGGTGTCGGTGTCGCCGTGGCCGGGGAAGTGCTTGGCGGTGGCGATGAGCCCGGCGTCCTGCATCCCTCGGAAGGCAGCTACGGCGAACTCAGACACAGCCTGCGGGTCTTCGCCGAACGAGCGGGTGTTGATGATCGGGTTGAGCGGGTTGTTGTTGACGTCGGCGACGGGGGCGAAGTTGACGTGGACGCCGAGCGCTCGTGCCTCGGCAGCGATGTGCTCCCCGAGCGCGTAGGCAAGCTCCGGGTCGCCCGTCGCGCCGAGCGCCATCATCGGCGGAAACGCCGTCGTCCCTTCGACCCGCATCCCGACACCGTTCTCCATGTCCTGCGCGACGAGCAGTGGGAGCGTCGCAGCGTCCTGAAGCGTCCTTGTGAGCGCTGCCTGCCGCTCGGCATCGCCCGAAAAGAACAGCACGCCGCCTGCTCCGAAGGAGCCTACCCGGTCGAGCAGCCGCTCCATCTCCTGGGGCGATGTGCCCTCGGCCGTACCCCGCGCGTCGGTGACGAACAACTGCGAGACTTTGGCTTCGAGCGAAAGGGTGTCGAGCACGGCCTGCGCCCACACGCCGGTGCCAGGCCAGAGGTCCGCCTGGGCTGCCCCAGGGCGAGGCATGAGCAACAGGAGGAGAAGCAGGCAGGCGAGGCGCATGGCGGAAGCTACCCATACCGGTGGGTGCGCCGCCTGACAAAACGGGCCGCCACCGTTCGACGGCAGCGGCCCGGTGCAAAGGATCCGAGCCCGTCAGGGAACGATCTGGATCACGATCTGACCGAGGCCGATCTCTCGGTTCTGCGCGTCGAGGGCGGCGACGCGGAGGTAGGCTGTGCCGGGGTCGGCTCCTGTGAGGTCATAGAGGCGTTCAAGCACGTCCGTCGGAGTCCCTACGATAGTGCCGGTGCTCTCGCCTCGTAGGGTCCACTCGTAGCGCACGGCCTCTGGCAAGGATTCGGCCCGGTAGGACCTCGTGTCGCCGACGCTGAGGCTGTATTCCCCCTTGACGTAGATGCCGCGCACGTTCGCTTCCTGCTCCTCGGGATCGGTCGGCGGTGTCTCCTCGGCGCTGTCGGGGGGCACGTCGACGAGGCTCTCGCGGCAACCGGTGACGCAGAGCATGAGGGCGAGCAGAAGCAGGGGGAGGTAGCGTACGAGCATGACAGAACCTTCGCGGATGTGAGGACGTGGTGCGGACAGGATAGCGGAACCGGTGCAATAAAGCAAACGGAGGTGGACATGAGAGCCGACGGAAGCGCGGCTCGGCGATAGACCTACCCTCCTCCGAGTCTTTCGCTCTTCCTCCCTTCTGCTCCTGGACGGGTCCTAAAACAGGCCGCTCATCTGCTCCTGCATCTCGCTCGCGGTGCCGGAGGGGGCATCCCCTTTGAGATCGGCGAAGAAGGCGTCGTCGTAAAGGCGGCTCTGGATGACGACGGGCATCGGGACAGCGTGACCGAGGACGAGCGCCTGCTGCTTCGAGTCGAGCGAGGCGAGGACCTGGCGGAGCGCCGACGCACCGCTCGTCCCGACGAGCGCAGCGGCGATGTCCTTCTCGTCGCTAAGTTGGGCGACGATCTTGGTCCCGATCTGGCTCAGCACCTCCTCGTCGATCCCGCTCGGGCGCTGGTCCACGATGAGCAGGCTGACCGAGAACTTCCGCATCTCGCGGGCGATCTTGCCGAACGGCGTCTCCTTCGCCGTGGCCGGGCCGAGGAATTTGTGCGCCTCCTCGATCGTAATCATGAGCTGGCGCGGGGGGGCGACGTGGTCGGGGTCGGCCTCGTGCTCCTCGTAGAGCTTCTCGTAGCGCCGCCGCAGCCGCCGCGTGATGACGTTGGCGACGAGGAGGTAGACGAGCAGCGAGTTGTGCTGCCCGAACTCGAGAACGACTGACTTGCCCGCCGCGATGCTCTCCAGGAGCGACTCGACCACGTCGCGGTGCTCGGCGGTCCGGTCGAGGTGAAAGAACGGAAGGCCGTCGAGCCGGTCGAGCTTGCGCTTGAGGGCGCTCAGCGAGCCCGGATGCGTGCCGGTGCGCTCGGCCATCTCCTCGACCTCGGGGCCGTCGGCGCGGAGGAGCCGGGCGAGCCAGTCGTCGCCGTAGACCTTCTTGAGTCCGTAGGTGCTCTCGGCAGCGGTCGGGTTGAGGTTGAGCGTTTCGCGGAGCGGAAGAATGTCCTCGGGCTCGACCTGGTCGGCCCAGAGGTGGACCTCCACGTCGGGGCTCTTGCCGCGCCGCCGGGCCGAGGCCGGGTCGAGCGAGTAGACCTGGACTTTGCCGGGGAAGAGGTCGCGCAGGCCGGGGACCGTCGTGCTGCGCCCGTCGGCGTTCTCCTTGCGCGCCTGGAAACCGTACTCGTTGTGCATGTCGAAGACGAGGTTGACCGCGCGGCCTGTCTTGACGGTCCCGCAGAGCAGGAGCCGGGTGAGGAAGCTCTTGCCCGTGCCGGTCTTGCCGAAGACCGCGTTCGAGCGCTCGACGAGGCGGGCGAGGTCGAGGCAGACCGGCGTGTCCATTTCGAGCGGGGTCCCGACGTGGAAAAAGCGGTCACCACCGTCGCGCGACTCGTGCCCGAAGACGCGCGCCACGTCGTCTTCGTTGGCCTCGCCGACGACCGAGAAGTGCGCCGGCACGGTCTTGACCGGGAGCGGGTCGGCGTCCGAGAGGCCCTGCTCCAGCATCAGCATCGGCTTGAGGCTGACGGTGGCGTAGGTACCGGAGCCCTGCATCACCTGGCGGAGCAGCTCGTCCTCCTCGCCCGGCGGGTGGAGCAGAATGCCCTCGTTCGCGGCCTCGATCTTGACGTCCGTGACGAGGGCGAAGAAGTCGTAGTGCGCACCCTCGACCACGCAGAAGCGCCCCGTGCGGACGGCTTCGACGGACTCGCCGGGGGCGTGCTTCATCTCGACGCCCGCACTCAGCGAGCCGTGCGTGAGGACGCCGAGACGGCGGCGGGTGTCGGAGCGAGAGGAAGAGTCCACGGGCGGCGCGGCGGTTGGTCGGGCCGCGAAGCTACGACGGAGCCGCACCGGCGGGCTACTTCACGTCGGGCTTGAGGAGGCCGTCGCCGCGCCGGCCCGGCTGCCCGAAGAGCTTGTCGAGCACGCCCTGCTTCGTCAGAAACGTCGTCGCCCCGACGATCAGCCCTTCGAGGAGGAGCTTCCGCACAAGGCTGATACGAAAGACGCCTTTAACGACGCCGATCAGCATCTTGATCAGGAGCGGGAAGACGAGGAGCGCGCCCAGGAAGGCGAACACAGTTTCGACGGTGAAGACACCGACGCCGGGCTTGGAGGCGGCCATGAGCAGAAGAGCAATTAGTGAGAAGGGATGGGGTATACCGACGAGGTTGGGCGAGCGGTTCCACTTTTAAGATCGGAAGAGCGGAAGAACGAAAGAGCGGAAGATTGCTGCCCCGCCTACTTCGCCGCGAGTTGGCCGCAGGCGGCGTCGATGTCCTGCCCTCGGCTGCGGCGGACGGTGACGCGCACCTCCTTCTCGACGAGCGTGCGGATAAACGCGTCGAGGCGCGCTTCGCTGGAGGAGGCGAAGTCCGTGCCCTCGACGGGGTTGTACATGATGAGGTTGACCTTGCTCGGAGCCCACCGGGCGACCGTTGCGAGGTTGCACGCGTCCTCGGCCGAGTCGTTGACCCCGGCGAACATGCAGTACTCGTAGGTGACGCGCTTGTCGGTCTGCCGGTGGTAGTGCTGCACGGCGTCCTTCAGCGCGCCGAGGTCGGTCTTCTCCGAGCGGTTGACCGGCATGATGGCGCTGCGCTGCGGGTCCGTCGGCGCGTGGAGGCTGATGGCGAGGTTGAACGGGGCCCCGTCGTCGGCGAGGCGGCGGATGCGGCGGGCGAGGCCGACGGTCGAGACGGTGATCCGCTTCGGGGCGAGGCCGAGCGCGTCGCGGTCGGTGAGGAGCTCCGCGCTCTGGAGGACGGCGGCGTAGTTCTGGAGCGGCTCGCCCATGCCCATGTAGACCACGTTCGTCACGCCGCGCCCGAAGTGCTCCTCG
This sequence comes from Bacteroidota bacterium, assembly GCA_038746285.1. NCBI lineage: Bacteria > Pseudomonadati > Bacteroidota > Bacteroidota bacterium. Next base: position 111,137 of record JBCDKT010000004.1, on the reverse strand, counting down.
GCGAGCGCGTTCATGCGCCAGACCTGCTCGTAGATCTCGCCCGCCGTCAGGTTCTGGCTAAACCCCATCAGGCCGGTCGCGCAGAAGTGGCACCCCATCGCGCACCCGACCTGGCTCGACACGCACACCGTCAGGCGCTTCGCGTTGCCGGCGTCGTCGAAGTCCGGGATCAGCACGCTCTCGATGTCGCGGCCCGAGGCGAGCCGGAAGAGCGACTTCACCGTCCGGTCCGTCGCCGTCTGCCGCTGCACCTCGTCGAGCGCCGAGACCGTGGCGACCTCGGCCAGCCGTTCGCGGAACGCCTTCGGCAGGTTCGTCATCGCCGCGAAGTCGGTCACGCCCTTGCCGTAGAGCCACCCGAAGAGCTGCCGCCCCCGGAACGCCGGCTGCCCGAGCGACACGGCGAACGCTTCCAGCCCAGCCCGGTCGAGGGCTTTGAGGTCGGTCAGGGCGATATCGGGCGCGGCGATCATCCCGTCAGAACCGGCAACACGGGCGATAGGTTCGCTCAGAGGAGGCCAGCGATGAGGAGGTAGCGCCCAATTCGGAGAGGAATCACGACGGCGACGAACGCCCCGAACGACACCCGTGCCAGTCCCGCCACGACCGTCAGCGGGTCGCCGACGACCGGGGCCCACGAGAGCCCTAGACTCCACGGCCCCCACCGCTCCATCGCCCGGAGCGCGGCGCGGCCCGAGCGCGAGGCGTCGATCCGAGATTGCGTCTTCTCGCGGAGGAACCACCCGAGGCCCCAGTTCACGACACACGCGAGGCTGTTGCCGAGCGAGGCCGCGACGAGCGCCGGGACCACCGGCACACCTGCCGCAAGCGCCGCGACGAGCGCGACCTCGGACGAGAACGCAGCAGCGTCGCCGCGAGAAACGAGACCAGAAACAGCCCGAGTGGCCCAGCCGCCAGAGCCCACTCCGCGAGCGCTTCGGTCACGCTAGAAATACACCGTGGCGAAGACGGCGGCGGCGGTGTTGACGTTCAGGTTGCCCGGATTCCCGAACCGCGCCGACTCCTCACCCGACACCGTCAGGTTGAGCTGGGCCTCAACGCCGAGGCTGAGCTTGGGCAGCAGAAACGCTTCGGCTCCGTAGGCCGCTCCGACGAGGAAGTCTACGGCCGTATCTCGGTCGGGACCGAACTCGCTGTCGGCCGGAATGAAAAACAGAACGGCCGTGCGCAGCCCGAAGTAAGGGGCTATCTGGCTTCGCCGCTGGTAGAACCGCGCCGCCAGCCCGCCGCGCACGTCGGTGCCCACATCCTGCCCGAAGTTGAGGCCGATGCTCGGGACGATGGCGAGCCGCTCCCCGGACCATACCGGGACGAGGATGTCGAACTGGCCGCCCTGGACGGAGGCGCTGAGGCCGGTGCCCGGGTCTGGGGTGGTCTGGGCGAGAGACGCGAGGGGGGTGAGGAGTAGAGCGAGAACGAGCGCGCGCATGGGTGGGTGTTGGAGACTAGAAGAGAGGAAGGGTGGGGTCGTAGAGCATGTCCTGCCACGCGATGAAGTCGGGTGTCTGGAGGTAGATCCGGTAGTAGCCCTCGGGAAGCGGCCGACCTTCGACCTCCGTGAATTCGAAATCCACCGAATGGGCTCCGGCCTCGAACGTCCGCCGTGCCAGCACGGCGAGGGGAAGGCCACCGGGCCGGTAGACCCATGCGCCCTGCGTGTCAGAGGCCTGTGGCGGGGACATGCTGCCCGGCGGGAGCGCTGCGACGACGAAGACTGCGGCTTCTGTCTGCTGCTCAAACGCGAAGCCGAGCGCAGTGCGCCTTGCTGTCGGGTTGGGAAACAGACTGAAGATGCGCGTTCTCCCGGAAGAGGGCTCATCGCCTATGTAGCCCCCTACTGGCCCCGACCCGAGTAAGCCGAGGTCCTCGTTGTTCTCGCCGCGGAAATCGATAGCCCCGGCGACGGGCGTCTGGCCGCCGGGGGCGCGGAGGATAGACGTGTCGTCGTCGCTGTCGCAGCCTGCGAGGACGAGGAGGAGAGCGAGAGGTAAAAGGCGCAGCATGAGAGGGTGTCCGACTCCGGCAGAAAGTACACCTTGCCCCGAAAGGGAGCAAGTAGACCGAGACGTACTCAGGACGCGAAGAGCGGGCGGCGGACGGTCCACACGGCGAGTGCGAGCACGCCAGCGGCGAAGGCCACGCTGACGCCGAGCGTGAGCGCCAGCGGTAGCTCGACGCCCGGAGCCACACCCGGCAGGTACAGCCCCTGCCGGATCGCGGCGACGCCGTAGAACGCCGGGTTCAGGTACATCACCCACTGCAGCGCGGCCGGGACGCCCGTCGCCGGGAAGAACGCGCCCGAGAGGAACCACATCGGCAGCAGGAAGAGGTTCATCACGGCGTGGAAGCCGCGCGTCGTCTCCAGCCGCCACGCGAGGATGAAGCCGAGCGCCGTGAACGCGAGCGCCATCGCCACCGTCGCCGTCAAGACGACGCCCAGGCCGAGTAGGCCCGGCCCCAGCCCGACGAGCGGAGCCAGGAAGAGGAACAGCACGGCCTCGACTACGGCGAGCGTCGCGCCGCCGGAGACGAGGCCGAAGACGACCACCGTGCGCGGCACCGGTGCGACGAGCGCCGCCTGCAAGAACCCCTCCTGCCGCTCGGTCACGATCGAGATCGTCGAGAAGATCGCCGTGAAGAGGAGGATGAGCGCGATGATGCCGGGGTAGAGGTACTCGAGGTAGCCGACGCCCTCGCCGCCGGGCATCTCGAACGTCCCGTAGAACCCGAGCCCGAGCAGGACCCAGAACGCGAGCGGCTGCACGAGCGCGCCGGCCAGCCGACTCCGGTCGCGGAGGAACTTGGTGATCTCGCGCCACCACAGCGCGCGGAGAACGGCGGTCATAGGGTTTCTGGTCTCTGGTTCTCGGTTTCTAGTTCCGGCTCCTCAACCAGGAACGAGGAACTAGAAACCAGAAACTCCCGCCCCGTCCGGGCGGCGAACACGTCGTCGAGCGTCGGCCGCCGGACAGTCGCGGACTCGACGAGGTCGGGCAGCGCGGCGTAGACGCGGGCGAGGGCTTCGGGCGCGTCCTCGGCCTCGACCAGGACGGCGTCGCCGATGCGCCGTGAGGCGAGGCCAAACCGGGTGTCGAGGGCGTCGGCGAGCGCCTCGGGCCGGTCCGACTCCAGCCACAGCGTCTCGTCCCCGAGGTCGGCCGCGAGCGCGCCCGGCGCGCCGAGGGCGACGAGGCGGCCCCGGTCGAGGATCGCCACGCGGTCGCAGCGCTCGGCCTCGTCCATCAGGTGCGTCGCCACGACAACGGTCGTGCCCTCGTCGCGCCGCAGCCGGCCGAGGGCGGCCCACAGCTCGCGCCGGGCGGTCGGGTCGAGGCCGGTCGTCGGCTCGTCGAGCAGCAGCAGTGGAGGCCGGTGGAGGAGGCCCCGGGCGAGGTCGGCGCGCCGGGCGAGGCCGCCGGAGAGCGTCTTCACCCGGTCGTCCGTCCGGTCGCTCAGCCCGAAGTGGCCGAGAAGCGCGGCGATCCTGTCGTCCAGCGCCGCCCCGCCGAGGCCGACGAGGACGCCGTGGAAGCGGAGGTTCTCCCGGACCGTCAGTTCGGCATCGAGGGCCGGCTGCTGGAAGACCACGCCGAGGCGGCGGCGGACGGCCGTCGGGTCCTCGGTCGTTCCGTACCCGTCCACGGTCGCCGACCCGCCGGAGGGCGGCATAAGCGTCGTGACGATGCGGAAGAGCGTCGTCTTGCCGCTGCCGTTCGGGCCGAGGAGGCCAAAAAGCTCGCCCGGCTGCACCTCGAACGAGAGTCCGTCGAGGGCGCGGTGCTCGCCGTAGGCGTGGGCGAGGTCGCAGATGGCGAGGGCGGGGGACATGGGCTACCGGCTGTTGGCTGTCCGCTTTCGGCTCCTGGCTTGCTTGGTGAAACAGTAGGGGCTGACAGCCGAAAGCCGGCAGCCCTCACAGCAGAAAGTGGTCGAGGACGACGAGGCCGAAGAAGGCCGGGACGTAGACGATCGAGGCCAGCAGGAGGCGCCGGGCGCGGGCGTCGGTCGGCTCGTTGTAGAACGAGAAAGCGGGGAGCGTAAACCAGGTGCCCAGGCCCGCGATGCCGGCGAGGTAGAGCCAGCCCGCCACGCCGAGCGCCGCCGGGACCACGCCCGCGATCAGCAGCAGCAGCGTCGCCGCGAGCGACACGAGCGCCGTCGAGCGGCCGTCCGGGTCCTGCGACGGTAGCATCACGAACCCGCCGCGCGCGTAGTCGTCGCGGTGCATCCACGCCAGCGCCATGAAGTGCGGAAGCTGCCAGAGAAAGAGGATGGCGAAGATCGCCCAGCCCGCTGCGCCGAGCGTGCCTGTCGCCGCCGCGTACCCACCGAGCGCAGGGAGCGCACCCGGCACCGCCCCGACGAGTGTGTTGAGGCTCGACCACCGCTTCATCGGGGTGTAGACGAGGAGGTAGGCCACGACCGTCAGCGCTGCCAGCGTGGTCGTCAGCGGGTTGACGAAGGTGAGCAGGAGAGCTAGGCCGAGCGCCGTTGTCGCCACACCGTAGGCCACGACGGCCCCAGGGCTGATCCGGCCGCCGGGAAGGGGGCGCTGCTCGGTGCGCCTCATCCGCGCGTCGTGGGCGCGCTCCATCCAGTGGTTGAGTGCGCCGCTGCCGCCCGCGGTCAGTGCGGTCCCCAGCAGCAGCGCCACCAGGCGTGCGAGGTCGATGGACCCGGCGGTGCCGAACAGGTAGCCGGCGGCGGCCGTCACGGTGACGAACAGGCTGATCCCTGGCTTGAGCAACTCTCCCAAGTCTGCCGCCCGCGATGGGGGCGCGTCGAGCGTGGCAGCGGCAGCGGGGGGAGGAGGCATCCGGCAGGAGGGCAGAGGCGGCGGGAGGGCAGGCAACCGAGGATATAAAAAACAGCGGCTGTACCGGTCCGTTCCGTTAATTGTTGGGGGATGTCGGGGGGATGCGCGGTGAAGACGGGACGGCGACGTACGCGCCCGTAGTTTGCTTCTCAACTCACGTTGTGTGAGAAGCGCTGCAGGACCGAGACGGCCGACCGCAGACGGCGGACCGTAGAGTCCAGCACCCACGGCGGTCTGCCGTCCCCCGGATCGGTGTCCGGGGCAGGCTCTGTCTGCGGTCAACAGGCACAAGGTCGCAGGCACGGCACAACTTGGGTTTCTTAATCGACCTACACCTCGCGCAACTCAACCGCTCCTATGCCTCTCATCGTCTCCATCTCCGGTATTCGCGGCGTCTTCGGCGACGGCCTCAGTCCCGACACGCTCGTCACCTACGCCTCGGCCTACGGCGCGTGGCTCCGCAGCCGGACCGACCATCCGCCGACGGTCGTCGTCGGGCGCGACGGGCGGGTGACGGGCGAGATCTGCAGCCGGCTCGTGACCGCCACGCTCCAGGCCGCCGGGTGCCACGTCGTCGACGCGGGCCTCGCCACGACGCCGACGGTCGAGATGGGCGTCCTCCAGGCCGAGGCCGACGGGGGGATCATCCTCTCGGCGAGCCACAACCCGGCCGAGTGGAACGCGCTCAAGCTCCTCAACGCGCGCGGCGAGTTCCTCTCCGCCGAGGCCGGGCAGGCCGTGATCGACCGCGCCGAGAGCGGGGACGACTTCACCGTCGCCTACGACCGGATCGGGACGTACCGGACGGCCGACTTTCTGGACTACCACATCGAGCAAATTCTCGCCCTCCCGTACATCGACCCCGAGGTGATTGCCGCCCGGGGCTTCAGCGTGGTCGTGGACGGGATCAACTCGGTCGGCGGGATCGCGCTCCCGGCCTTGCTCAGCGCGCTCGGGGTGGAGGACGTCCACGTCGTCAACGGCGAGCCGACAGGCCACTTCGCGCACCCGGCCGAGCCGCTCCCCGAGCATCTCACCGAGACCACGCGCCTCGTCGCCGAACGCGGAGCCGACCTCGGCCTCGTCGTTGACCCCGACGCCGACCGCCTCGCGCTCATCGCCGACGGCGGGACGTTCTTCGGCGAGGAGCGCACCCAGGTCGTCACGGCCGATTTTCTGATGCGGCGGCAGCCCGGCCCGTTCGCGACCAACCTGTCTTCGAGCCGGTTGATCGAGGACGTGATGGCGCGCTACGATCAACCCGTCCACCGCTCGGCCGTCGGCGAGGTCAACGTCGTCGAGGCGATGCGGGCGCACGGGGCGGTGCTCGGCGGCGAGGGCAACGGCGGGGTGATCCTGCCCGCGCTCCACTACGGCCGCGACGCCCTCGCCGGGGCTGCGATGGTATTGCAGTTCCTCGCTGAGACCGGCCAGCCGCTCTCCGAACTCGGCGCAACGTACCCGAGCTACCACATCTCCAAAAACAAGCTTCCCCTCGAAACCGAGCGCGGCACGCTCGACGCGAAGGCGCTTCTCGCCGGCCTCGCCAAGCGCTATGCCGGCGGGCGCATCTCGACCGTCGACGGCGTCAAGATCGACCTCGACGAGGGCTGGGTCCACCTCCGCACGTCCAACACCGAGCCGATCCTCCGCATCTACACCGAGGCCCGCACCCGCGACGAAGCCGAAGCCCTCGCCGAGCGGTTCAAGCGGGAGCTGCTGGAGGCCGGAGTGTGATCTGGAAACCGGCGACGCTGCGCGCCGTTTTCATCGCCGGACTGAACCTGAAAGCCATGACCTACCGCGTCGCGCTCCGCAAAACCGACGAAGGCTACGCCGTTTCCTGCCCCGGCCTCCCCGGTTGCTGGTCGGAGGGACAGACGGAAGACGAGGCCCTCGCCAACATCCGCGAGGCGATCAGCGAGTACCTCGCCGTAGCCCAGGAGCTAGCCGAGCACGACGAGGCGGAACTGCGCGAGGTAGAGGTCGCCGCCTGAGATGCCGAAGCTGCCCGGGGTGCCCCACAAGTCGGCGAGCGGTTCAAGCGGGAGTTGCACGAAGCTGAGTGGGCAACGGGGACAGACGCAAAAGTAGTTGTCATTGCGAGCGCAGCGAAGCAATCTCCCGAAAGATGAGGCTGCGTCAGGAGATTGCCGCGTCGCCTTCGGCTCCTCGCAATGACAGGTAGTTTTAGAAACTAGTCTACTCCACCTTCGGAGCGGGGACGTTCTGGCCGCCCTGGTGGAGCGTCAGGCTTTCGACTGCCCCGGCCTCGTCGCGGTTGAAGGTAATCTGGGCGTCGACGACCTTCAGGTAGAACCGGTCCTCGGACGCGGGGAAGACCTCGAAGCGCTGCTGGCCCGTCGCTTGCGCGAAGAGCTGGCCGCCCTCGGTCGTCACGTCGATCACGAAGCTCGGCTGGATTTCGTAGGTCCCGACGTAGCCGGCGAGCACGTCGGGACTGAGCGTGATCTCCGGCTCCTCGACCTCGACGCCCATCTCGCGGAGCGCGTCGATAGCCGTCTGCGTGTTGGGGTTCAACTCCAGCGCTTTCTGGTAGTTGACGATGGCGAGGTCGCGGTTGCCTGCTTCGAGGTAGGCTTCGCCCAGGCTGTCGTACGGGTTCGACGCCTCGGGAAACATCTCGACGTTGAGTTGGAAGATGCGGATCGCGGTGTCGAGGTCGCCGTCGCCGAGGTACTGGTAGCCGAGGCCGTTCAGTTCGTTCTCGCCGAAGTCGTAGGCGTCGGGCTGGCTGGCTTTCAGCTCCCGGTAGAGAGCGATGCCCGCGTCGATGCCTTCGGCGTCAATGGCCTCGGCGACGGGCTCGGCAATCGAGATGACAGGCTCCGGCGTGGGCTGTCCGATGAGTGCCCGAGCGACGACTTCGGCGACGGTGCCGGAGTTGCCCCCGCCGTTGTCGAGCACGGCGATTGTGTGGTCGGTTTCGGGGAGGTACCAGAGCTGCGTGTTGAAGCCGGGGATGCCGCCGCTGTGAGCGATCATCCGCACCTCGGCGTCGCCCATCTCTCGGTCGGAAACGAAAAGGCCATAGCCGTAGCTCCCCATGCCCGGCGTCGTCATCGCATCGAGGGTCTCAGCGCTCTCGAAGACCTCGCCGCCGTGGAGCGCCTGCGTCCACGCGTGGAGGTCGCCTACGGTCGAGTACATCATCCCCGCCGCGTACGGAATCGACGAGTCGAGGTAGGGCGCATGCCGGTAGCTCCGCCCGGTGCGCTCGTAGCCCTGCGCCCGGCGTTCGATGATCGCCGTCGTATGGTCGTAGCCCGAGTCGCCGAGGCCGAGCGGATCGAAGAGGCGCGCCTGGAGCGCCTCGTCGTACGGCACCCCCATCACCGTCTCGACGAGCAGGCCGAGGAGGAAATAGCCCGAGTTGTTGTAGCTGAACTCGGTCCCCGGCTCAAACTCCAGCGGGAGGTCGGAGAAGAACGACAGGAACTCGGTCGGCGTGTACGGGTCGCGCGTGTCGTTCTGCATGAAGCCGGGGAGCGACGTGTAGCTCGGGATGCCGGAGGTGTGGTTGAGCAGTTGATGGGTCGTCACGCCCGCCTGCGCCTCGGGGTAGTCCGGGAGGTAGGTCGAGATCGGCGCGTCGAGGTCGAGCAGGCCGTCCTCGGCGAGTTGAAGGACGAGCGCGGCGGTGAACTGCTTCGTGACCGAGGCGATGCGGAAGCGCGTCTCCGGCGTGTTCGGGATGTCCCACTCCCGGTTGGCCTCGCCGAAGGCGGCCTCGTAGAGCACGTCGTCGCCCTGCGCGGCGAGGACGGTCCCGTGAAGCTGCCCGGCTTCGGCGTAGCGGCCCAGCAGATCGTCGAGTTGCTCGAAGTCAGACTGGGCAGAGGCGAGGGGCGCAAGGGCGACGAGGAGGACAGCGAGGGCGAGGCGGCGCATGGCGGCGTGGGCTAGGCGAAAGAGGGCGAACGCCCCACTTTCGGGAAACGGGTCCGCCGGGTTTCACTTTGGGGTTTCGCCGTGCCGCCCGGGCCAGGTCGTCAGCGGAGGTCGGCGAAGGTGTCGCACGCGGCGAGGTCGCCGCTGCGGAGGCCGGTCTGGAAGGCCTCGGCGCGCTGCGCCGAGGTGCCGTGCGTGAACGACTCGGGCACGGCCGCCCCGCCGGAGCGCCGCTGGAGGTAGTCGTCCCCGACGGCCGCCGCGGCGTCGATGCCCTCCTGGATGTCGCCCGCTTCGAGGAGGTCACGCTCGGTCTCGGCATAGTGCGCCCAGATGCCCGCGTAGCAGTCGGCCTGGAGCTCGGTGCGGACCGAGAGCGCGTTCGCGCTGGCCTGGTCGAGGCGCCGCTGCTGCTGGCGGACGGCCCCGAGGACGCCGGTCACGTTCTGGACGTGGTGCCCGACCTCGTGCGCGATCACGTACGCCACCGCGAAATCGCCCGTCGCGCCGAGCTGCTGGAGCTGCCGGAAGAACGACAGGTCGAGGTAGACCCGCTGATCGCTCGGACAGTAGAATGGCCCGACCGCCGCCCCCGCGATCCCGCACGCCGACTGCACGCGGTCGGTGAAGAGCACGAGCTCCGGCTCCGGGTAGCGCTCGCCGCGCTCGGCGAAGAGCGTGCCCCACGTCGTCTCCAGGTCCGCGAGGATGACCGAGACGAACTCGCCGGCTTCGTCCTGCACGCCTGCGCCCGGCGCCTGCTCCACCTGCGCCGTCTGCCCGCCGCCGAGGAGCGCCGCGATCTGCGTCAGGTCGACCCCGAAGATGAGGCCGAGGATGACGATCAGGATGGGGCCGCACCCGAGGGCGGCTTTGCCTTTGTTGCCGCGGATGTCGATGACGTTCGAGCTTCCGCGCCGGCCGCGCCACTGGACCATGAGAGGAGGAGACTAGAAGGGAGAGAGGAGAGAAGAGTATACCATAGGCGTGGAGAGCAGCGAGGGAATGGAGGGAATGGAGACAAAAGCCGAGAGGGTTAGCGAGGCCGTCGTACTCTGCGCTAACGTCTGCTCCCTCCTCGCTCTCCCTGCCCTCCACGCCGAAAGGCCCCTGCTAGCCCTCCGCCGCCTCCGACTGCCGGCGCGTCTCGGCGAAGGCCTCGCTCGGCTTCCACTGCGGGCGGACGGCCGAGTTGGCAATCGCGTAGCCGAGGCGGAAGGCGACACGGGTCTGCTGGAGAATCCCGCCGAAGCGCATGTCGTCGGTCAACTCGTCCGAGGGCTGGTGGTAGCGCTGGGTGCGGTAGGCGGCCTTGACCTGGGCGGCGTAGTCGTCGGGCTGGCCTCGAAACTGCGTACCGGTGTTGAGGAAGACGGCCGGAATGCCGCCGCGCGCGAACGCGAGCTGGTCCGAGCGGAAGAAGAGGCCCTGGTTGGGCTGGTTGTCCGGCGTCACCGTCATGCCTTCGCCGGCGGCGGCGGCGCGGAGCAGCCGGAGCATCTCGCTCCGCTCGGCCCCGATGCCGACGATGTCGTCCGTCGGGCCGTAGAGGTTGCCCGAGTCGACGTTGACGTTGGCGACCACATCGGCGAGCGGAGCCGGGAAGTTGGCGGCGAGGTGGCCCGCGCCGAGCAGGCCGCTCTCCTCGGCCGAGAGCGTCGCAAACATCACCGTCCGCGCCGGGGGGTCCGCGGCGCGGAACGCCTCGGCGAGTTCGAGCATCATCCCCACGCCGCTCGCGTTGTCGACGGCCCCGTTGTAGATACCGTCCTGGCCCGCCTCCTGGCGCCGCTCGTTGATCCCGAGGTGGTCGTGGTGGGCGGTGTAGAGGACGATCTCGTCGGGCTGCGACGCGCCCTCGATCTTGCCGAGGACGTTCGTGCCCTCGAACGTCCGCGTCTCGAAGCCCATCGCGAGATCGGCGCGGACGGGGAGTTCCTGCGGCTGGAAGTCGCGGGTCGCGGCGGCCTCCATCCACGCGCCCAGCGTCGTCCCGCTCATCGCAGCGAGCTGCTCGGCGACGGGCTGCGCGACCCAGCCTTTGAGCTGGAGCGGGTTCTCGGGCGGAGTGGCGAGCTGGATCTGCTCGCCGCGCGCGCCGGCCGAGAGGACGGTGAACGGGTAGCCCGCCATCGGGCCGGTGTGGATGAGGAAGATGCCGGCCGCGCCGCGCCGCCGCGCCTCCTCGTACTTGTAGGTCCAGCGCCCGTTGTAGGTGAGCGTGTCGGCCTGGAAGAGGTTCGGCTCGTCGTCGGTCGCGGGCGGGTCGTTGACGAACGAGAGGAGCACCTTGCCGGTCACGTCGAGGTCCTTGTAGTCGTCCCAGTCGTAGCCCGGGTTCGAGATGCCGTAGCCGACGAAGACGAGCCGCCCGTCGACGGACGCCTCGGTGCCGTCGAGGTCGGTCGAGGCGATGTAGTCCCGGACGAAGTCGAGCGCGACCGGCTCGCCCTCGTCCGGGGTCAGGGTGAGCGTGCCCACGTCGGTCGGGGTCGAGCCGAGGAGCGGGACGGGCTGGAAGAAGCCGCCGTCCGGCGCAGCCCCGACGAGGCCGACGGCCTCCATCTGCTCGCGGACGTACCCGATCGTCTTCTCCTCGCCGGGCGTTCCGGTCCCACGCCCCTCGAACGCGTCCGAGGCGAGGACGACGATGTGCTCGCGCAGCGCCGTGGTGTCGATGGTGGCGAGGGCCGTGCCGGGCACCGGGCCCGCCTCCGCGGCGGGGTCGGCGGCGGCGGGCGGCGAGGTCGTATCGTCGCAGGCGGTGAGGGGCAGCAGAGCAAGCAGGGCAAGCGGGAGGGCGAAGCGGCGCATAAGGCGGAGGGTTGGTGATTAGGTGGCCCTGGACCGGGGCGTCCGAAAGAAACGAAAAAGGGCGGTCCGCTGCGCAATTGGCAGCAGACCGCCCGGAAAGAGGGCGAACCGGCTCGGCTCGCCCGAGCCGGTTCGCTCGCTACTTCATCAGCGTGATTTGCTGAGTCTGGACCTGCTCGCCCAGTTCGAGCCGGACGAGGTACGTGCCGCTCGGCAGGTCGCCCGCCTCGAACACGGCCTCGTGCGCGCCCGCCTCGGCCAGGCCCTCGGCGAGGACCGCCACGCGGCGTCCGAGCACGTCGTAGACGTCGATCTGAACGTCAGCCGCTGCGTCGAGGGTGTAGCCCACTGTCGTGCGGCTGGAGAACGGCGTCGGGTAGGCGCCGAGCGTTGCGGTGGCGCGCGAGGCGGCGGGGCTCACCGCGAACTCCGACACTTCGCCGCGCGTCACGTTCTCCAGCGTCCACGTCTGGTCCAGCGTCTCCCCTGCCACCGGGCGCAGCTGGCCTTCCTTGAGGAAGGTGAACGTGGCCGAGTCGTCGATCTCCCCCGGGAAGTCCGGGCCGATGTTGGCCGTCACGATGTAGACGCCGCTGGGAGCGGACCTGGGAACGTTTTTCGCAACGGACTCGACCATGCTCTGACCGTCGCTGAGGCTGACGTCGAAGGGGCCGAGGCGGGGGCCGTTGTTCCCGTTCGGGAACGTGACCTGGATCCACCACTCGCCCTCGAAGTCACTGCCGGACGAGTTGGAGAGCGTGAAGTCCGCGCTTATGACGCCGCCGGAAGGAGGAACGGTCTGGCTGCTCGTGATCTGGACCGAGATGCTACCCTCGCCGTTGGCACCGCCGCCCTGGAGCAGCGTCGGCTTGAAGGTCGCCACCTGGGCGTCCATCCGCGCCGCCTGGCCGGGCGTGAACTCGTTCATGCACGCGTCGTCGACGTAGTCCATGAAGTTGCGGATCGGGTCGGGGCCGCCGCCGGAGCAGGTGTCGCGCCCAACGGGGCAGCCGAAGGCCGGGCTGGCCTCGGCGGGTGTGTCGGAGACGGAATCGCCGCTGCCGAAGCAGCCACCCTGGAAGGTGTGGAACAGGCCGAGGTAGTGGCCTACCTCGTGCGTGCCGGTGTCGCCGAGGTTGTACGGGAAGGCGCTGCCGCCGGGGACCGATGAGTGGAGAACCACCGCGCCGTGGCGAAAGTCCCCCTCGGGGTAGGAGAAGGGGAGCGTGGCGTAGCCCAGGAAGCCGCCGGGCGTGCAGGTGTAGAAGTTCAGCGTGGTGGCCGGGTCCACGTTGAGCGCCGACTTCATCGCGTTCTCGTTGCTGAGGCAGTTGTTGAACCACGCGCTGTTGGTGGTCCGCGTCACCACGTCGAGCTCGAACTGGAAGTTGGTGCTGGCGAAGGCCGCGTTGAGCACGTTCATCTGGCTGTCGATCCGCGACTGCGGCACGTTGCCCTGGCTGATGCTGGTGCCGCTGCGCACGACGTGGAAGGCGACGGGGATCGTGGTCACGCTGCGCACCCCGAAGTCGTCGCCCTGGACGGCGCGCACCGCTTCGATCTGGGCCTCGATGGCCTCGACTTGTGCTGCGCTCAGGTCATCTACGCCGCAGCGGCCGGCGTCCTGCTCGGAGCCGTCCGCGTTGAAGTAGTATGTGTCCAGCGAGAGGGCCTTGATGGGGGAGGCGAGGAACGAGGGGGCCTGCGCCTGCGCCCCTGCCGCGAGCAGGAAGGGCACGAGCAGGAGAGCGAAGCGCTGGAAACCGGGCAGGGTTGCAACCGTCATGAAGTCAGAGGTTTGGAGAAGGGAGAGGCAGAGCAAGGGGCGTGGGGGCACCCTTGCCTGTTTGAACAAACGGTGAGGATGATAACGCAAAAGGGCGCGCGCTCAAAATGCACACGTCCCAGAGTCACCATGCGAGAGGATCACCTTGGGCATCAGGATGTTGGGTGCGAAGCGGCTACCGAAGCCCTGAGTCTGGAGACCGCTCCGGTGCTGGGTGTGCCCAGAGCGTGCTTGGAAACTCAAGAAAGCTGCCATCCCGGATCAGGGGCCGAGATGACAAAATGGAGAGCCCATCGAGAACAGCTTGGCATAAAGACTAGCGAACGAGCGTGACCCGTTCCGTCTGCGCCGTGTCCGCCGTGGTGAGCCGGACGAAGTAGACACCGCTCGGGAGCCCTCCGGCCTCCCAGGCCACCACGTGCTCGCCGGCCGCCCTCGGCCCGTCGGCGAGCAGGGCCACGCGGCGGCCAGTCACGTCGTAGACAGCGACCCGCACTTCGGCGGGCTGGGCAAGCGTGAAGCGCAGGGCCGTGCGGCCGCTGAACGGGCTCGGGTAGGCCCCGTCGAGGACTGTACCCTCGGGCGCGGCGGAGGACGCGAAGGCGACATCGGTGGCCGTGCCGCGCGTCAGGTTCTCCGTCGTCCACGTCTGCCCGGACCGGGACGCTGCCGCCACCGACCGGCCCCCGCCGAGCTTCTCGAAGGCGAAGCTGCTGCCGTCCCCTGGCTCGCCTTCGAACGTGGGGCCGACGTAGGCCGTCACCGCGTAGCTGCCGGCCGGAGCCCGGCGCGGCACGCGGCCCGTGAGCGACTCCGTCACCGCCTGGCCGGCTGCCAGCGCGAGCGGAGCCGGCCCGAAGACTGGCCCGAACGCCTCGCCGCTCGGCAGCGTGGCGACGACCCAGTACACGCCCGCGAAATCCTCCCCCGACGTGTTGGCGAAGGTGAGGTCGTAGCGGACCGTGCCGCCGCGCGCAGGAACGGTCGGGCCGCTCGTGCGCACCGCCGCCACCGTGGTCGTGCCGCCACCGACGGTGAGCGAGAGCGGCACCGTCAGCGACGGGCGCTGCGGGTCGTTCGTCTCGATGTGCAGGTTGGCCGTGTAGACACCCCCGGGGATGTCGCTGCCGTCGAACGAGAGCGTGAGTGCGGCGGCGGTTGCGGCCGCGACGCTGCCCGCGTTGGGCGACACCGTCACCCACGGCAGCGGCGGGCTGATCCGCACGGCGCTGTAGCTCTCGACGGCGCGCGCCGTGCTCAGCCCGACGCGCCCCGCGTCGTCCTCGATGCCGGCGTCGGCGCTGAGGCTGCCGACGAGGTCGGCGTACTGGTACTCGACCGTGCCGTCGGGCGAGAGGATCACCTGGAACGTGAGGCTGCTGTTGATCCGGTTGTAGCGCGGCACCTCGGTCCACTGGACCACGAAGCGCCCGTCGGCGAGCGGCCCGGCGTAGATGGTGCCGCCGCTGCTCTGGTCCAGGTCGTCCCACAGCGGTGCGATGAGCGCGTTCGGCCCCTCACTCGACGGCAAATCTTGGTTAGAGAACGACTTCTCGGCGAATGAGGAGAAGGTGAGGAGGCCGTTCGGGAGGACGCGGACGCTCGTGCGCTCCGTGCCGTAGAAGGGGAAGGCGAAGGGAAGTGCTAGGTCGGCGTAGCCTTCGTCCCCGGCCGGGAGGTTGGCGACCGGGGTGAAGCGCAGCGCGGTCCCGGTGCCTGCGATGTCCTGGAAATCGACGGGCACCCCACCGTCGGCCGACGCCGTCCAGACGTAGCCGAAGCTGTCCAGACCGCTGAAAGGGGGCGGCGCTTTGGCCTCGGCGGTGCTGAGGGCCACCCCTCGGGCCGGAGCCGGAGCGAGCGCGGCAGCGCTGAAGCGGAGCGCGCGCGACCCCGCCGCAGCGGCGTTCGAGAGGTCCAGCGTCGCGGTCGCCTGTCCGCCTGTCGGGACCGCTACCGAGACCGGCGCGGTGCTGACGGCTGCGACGGGCGGCGGGCCAGGCTCGGTGAAGTCCTCGGTCTCGTCGCCCACCGCGGACGACGCCCCCTGGTCCGCCTCGAGGCCGAGGCCACGCCGGGCGAAAGCGCGCCACAGGTCGGCGCTGTACGCGCCACCGTAGAGCGCCTGGTCGGCGGCGAGGATCGCGTCGCGGGCGTCGACGAAGCCGGGCGTGCAGGGCTGCAGCTTCATCGCCTCGGTGACGAGGTTCAGCATGACCTGGTTGCCGGCGGTGCCTTCGGCGTCGTGGAGGTCGGGGCTGAAGCCGTAGCGGCCGATCAGCTCCCACGTTGCCTCCCAGAGCGCCGTCGCCCACACGTAGCCGACCCCGTGCGGCACGGCCTGCTCGCCGAGGTCCCCGTAGGTCACGCCGTTGACGGCGAAGCTGGTGGAGTAGGGCGTGGGGCGGAGGCCGCTGCCGCTGGTGGGCTGCCCCTGCGCGTAGGTCCCGATGCCGCGCCGGTCCGCGCCCGCGTCGCCGGCGTCCATCGTGAACATGAGGGCGTAGTAGTCGCTCCAGCCCTCGCCCATCTGCTCCCGGTTGACGAGGCAGGCGACGCTGCTCGGCCCGCCGGTCAGGCGCGTCGAGAGGCCGTGCACGTACTCGTGGGCGATGATGCCGTTGTCGAAGTCGCTGCTGCGGCTGGGGGCCGTGCGGTCCCAGAGGTGCATCTGCATGCGGGGGCGGCTGCCGTCGGGCGGGGTGAAGAACCGGGCGTTGTTGGTGTCGCCGCCGTCCTGCGCCTCGGCGCGGACGTAGTCGCCGCCAAGGCCGCCACGGCCGAAGTTGTCCATCTGGAAGTTGCCCGCCGCCTCGTCGAACCCGTACTGGTAGAGGACGTCGTGGAGAAGGTTATTCCAGTAGAAGAGGTTCGTCACGGCCGCTTCCGCGTAGGACGACGGGGCCTGCGAGAGGTCGGCCGCGAAGTCGAAGACGAGGCCCGGCCCGCCGTCCGGCGCCTCGCCGGGGTCGGGGTGGCTGTCGGCGTCGGCGTCGAGGTAGGCGTGGACGTTGTTGCCGCGCGTGACGGTGTAGGTCGCGGTGCCGTCGTCGTGCCAGCCGGCGGGCGAGGCGAGCGGGTCCGACGGGTCCAGCATCAGCGCACGCGCCCCGTGGTTCGGCGACTCGACGGGGGAAGGGAAGACGCGGTACGCGCCACCGGCCCCGTGTGCCTGCGAAGCGGCCGGGCGGTGCTCGGTGAGGTGCTCAGCCGCGTGCCCATCGTGGTGGCTGTGCCCGTCGTGATGGCTGTGCCCGTCGCCGAAGTGGTCGTGGATCACGAGGTCGTGCCGGGCGAGTTCAGCGCCGGTCTCGGCGTCCAGGTAGACCAGCCAGAAGTGCTTCTGGTCCGGGGTGTAGAGGCCTACCTCCCACGCCTGGCGGAGATCGCCGCGCGCGTCGGGATGGTAGACGAGGCGGGCCTCGACCGGCTCGGCGGCGAGGCCGGGCGCGGCGAACGTCGTGGCCCGCGACGGGCCGGGCTCCCGCCCTGCGACGAGCATGCCGTCGCGCGCCGCCACTTGGTCGGGGTCGGCGACTCGGAGGACGGCCTCGGCAGCGCTCAACCGGGCCTGCCGCAGCGTGGCCCGCTTGGCGAGGCTGGACATCGGCGCTCCGGCGCGGTGAAACACGGTGCCCTGCGCGTCCACGTTCACCGTCACCTCGGAGCCGATCACGTCGAGGCCGTCGAGCTGCTGGCGGAGGTAGACGTGCGAGGCCCCGCTGCGTCGGCTGACGTAGGCGTCGGTCACGGCGAGCCCATCGAGGTCCGAGGCGTCGAGCCCGAGCGCGGGGGCCTCCTGCTGGAGGTAGCGGAGCGCGTCGGCCGTCCGCGCCGGCTGCGACAGAGCGGCCGGGGCCGCGAGGACGAGGCCGGTGAGGAGGAGGGCGAGGCGCATCGCAGGGGGAGCGTGGTGGGCACGGCTGAGTGCCCAACGCCACCGCAAGGCCCATGCGCGACGCCGAGCACCGGCTATGGCCCGAGCGGCCGGAATAGAACCGTTCCGACCCTCCGCTTCTGCCTTCTAGCGCCTGCTACGTCCCAATCCTGAGTCTCAGGATGCGACACGATACACGCCCTCGATGCAACGGCGCCCTGGCCGCTCCACTAGCGACCGGGGCACCGCTACCGAGTCTTGAATCCTGAGCCCTCGAAGGGTCAGCGAAGCAGCGTCACCGACGCCGTGCGTACCGTGCCGGCCGCGTCGAGCCGGACGAGGTACACCCCGCTCGGCAGCCGCGCCGCCTCGAACACCGCCTCGTGCCTGCCGGCCCCGGCCCGCCCCTCGGCCAGTACGGCGACCTCGCGCCCGAGCACGTCGTAGACGGCGAGGCGCACGGGGCCGGGGGCGTCGAGGGCGTACCGAACCGTCGTCTGCTCGGCGAAGGGCGTCGGGAAGGCGGCTAGCACGGCACCGTCGGCGGCGGCTCCTGCCGCAGTGAGGCGCGCCGCCCCAGCGACCTCGAAGCCGAAGCCTTCGGCCTGCCAGGAGGCCGTACGGCCACTGCTCGGCCCGCTCAGCTTCGTGACGGTGACCAGGTCCGCGCTCGACGCTGCGTCGGGGAAGCTGCCGGTTTTCACCACGAGCGTGCTGACGCCCGCCGGGGCGAGGCCCGGCACGCCGAGCGTCACGCGCCGCGTCACGCTCGCCCCCGCCGGAAGCCGCACTGCGACCGGTGCCGCCACGACGCGCTCGCTTCCGTCCGAGAGGTCGGCCGTGGCCCAGGCCTGCGTGGTCTGCGCCGAGGCGGTCGTGTTGGTGAGGGTCACGTCGAGGGTGAGCGCGCCGCCCGAGGCAGGCACCGTCGCAGGGCCGACGGGTACGGCGCTGACCGTCACTGGCTGCGTACACGTCAGGCGGAGCAGGGTACCGGTGACGAGGTCGCCGAGGTACAACTCGCCCTGCTCGTCCTCGCCGAACGTGGTCACGGCGAGCCCCGAGAAGCTATCGAGGACCTGGTTGTCGGCGGTCTGCCCGTCGAAGGTGAGCGACCAGAGGTTCGTCGTCACAAAGTCGCCGTAGACGTAGCGGCCGAGGAGGGGCGAGCAGGTATTGCCGCGGTAGACGTAGCCTCCCGTCACGGAGAAGCCGCCATCCTGGGAGAAGAGGTTGTGGGGATACTCGCGGATGGGCAGAACCGTACCGGCCGCGTCGCAGCCGTTGGGTGAGTTGAAGCAAAGCGTGCCTTCGAGCGTGTTCCAGCCGTAGTTGCCGCCGGGCTCGACGATGTTGACCTCCTCCCGCTCGTCCTGTCCGACATCGCCGAGCCAGAGCCGGCCGTCGGGCGCGAAGCTGAAGCGGAAGGGGTTGCGGAAGCCGTAGGCGAACGTCTCGTCGCAGCCACCGCCCGGCCCGTCGATCAGCGGGTTGTCGGCGGGGATCGTCGCCGAGCCGGTGCCGGCGGCGCAGTCGAGCGGGAGGCCCGTGCCGCGCACGTCGAGGCGGAGGACGGTAGCCGGGAGCGTCGTCAGGTCCTGCCCGTTCCCGAAGGGATCGCCCTGCCCACCCGCATCGCCGAACGAGGCGTAGAGTGCGCCGTCCGGCCCGAACTGAAGCTGGCCGCCGAAGTGCTGCTCGCGCTGTTGGTCCACGGTGATCAGGATCTCCTCGCTGTCGGGGTCGGCTACGCCCGTCGCCGTGGTCTCGAAGCGGGCGATGACGTTCTGAGAGGCGGCCGGACCGCTGATGTCGCGGTTGTAGTGGACGTAGACGAGCCCGTTCTGCGCGAAGGCCGGATCGAAGGCGAGGCCGATGATCCCGACGCGGGGGTTGATCCGGTCGCGGAGGTCGAGGAAGACGCTCGCCGACGGCGTAGCCGGGTCGTTCGTGAAGACCTTGATCCGTCCCGACTGCTCGGCGACGAAGAGCCGGTTCGAGCCGTCGTCCGGGGCCTGGATGTCCGTGATGGGAACGTCGAAGGCGAGGTCCGGGAATGCAGCCTGGAACTCCTGGGCCGAAGCGGGAACAGCGAGGAGGAGGCAGGCGGCCAGGGTGAGACAGCGCATGGCAGTGCGGGGAGGATGGTTGGGGAATGCAGGTAGATAGCGCACGGCATCGGTCCATGTCAAGGAGGCTCCGGCACCTATGCACAGCGCCCCGGCCGCCAGAGAGGCAGCCGGGGCGCAGAAGCCATGGGAGGTCTGGACGATCAGCGCGCGAGCGTCACGGTCTGCACGGCTACGCGGCGGCCGGCGTCGAGCTGCACGAGGTACACCCCGCTCGGCAGCCCCGCCGCCTCGAACACCGCCTCGTGCGTCCCCGCCTCGGCCTGCCCGTCGGCCAGCACCGCGACCTCGCGCCCGAGCACGTCGAAGACCGACACCCGCACCGGGCCGGCCTCGCCGAGCACGTAGCGCACCGTCGTGCGCCCGGCGAACGGCGTCGGAAACGCCGAGAGGGCGGCGGGCTCGGCCACAGCCTGCGCCGCGGGGTCGCCCGCCTCCGCTCCGTCGAAGCGGAAGCCCTCGGCCTGCCACGCGTCGCCGCTCGCCGCGTGGTCGCCAATCGACCCGCCTAGCTTTGTGACGGCGACGAGGTCTGCGCTCGACGCCGCATCGGGGAAGCTGCCGGTTTTCACCACGAGCGTGCTGACGCCCGCCGGGGCGAGGCCCGGCACGCCGAGCGTCACGCGCCGCGTCACGCTCGCCCCCGCCGGAAGCCGCACCGCGACCGGTGCCGCCACGACGCGCTCGCTTCCGTCCGAGAGGTCGGCCGTGGCCCAGGCCTGCGTGGTCTGCGCCGAGGCGGTCGTGTTGGTGAGGGTCACGTCGAGGGTGAGCGCGCCGCCCGAGGCAGGCACCGTCGCGGGGCCGACGGGTGCGACCGCCACCGTCACCGGCTGCGCGCAGTCGAGCCGTTGCAGCGTGTCGCCGTCGCTGTCGCCGAGGTAGAGCTCGCCCTGCTCGCTCTCGCCGAACGTCGTCACGGCGAACCCGGACGAGCGCACGAGCACCTCGTTGGTAGCGTCGACCCCGTCGAAGCCGAGCGTCCAGGTGTTCGTCGTCACAAAGTCGCCGTAGACGTACTTCCCGAGGAGCGGGGCGCAGGTGTTGCCGCGGTAGACGTAGCCGCCGATGACGGAGAACGCCCCCTGGCCAGAGAAGAAGTTGTGCGGGTGCTCGTAGATCGGAAACGTGAGGCCCGCCGGGTCGCAGGGCGCGTCGAAGCAGCGCGTGCCCTCGTAGGTGTTCCAGCCGTAATTGTCGCCCGGCTCGACAACGTTAATCTCCTCGCGGTCGCTCTGGCCGACGTCGCCGAGCCAGAGGCGGCCGTCGGGGGCGAAGCTGAAGCGCCACGGGTTGCGGAAGCCGAAGGCGTAGATCTCGTCGCAGACGCCGCCCGGCCCGTCGGCGAGGGGGTTGCCCGCCGGGAGGGTGGCGAGGCCGGTGCCGGCCGCGCAGTCGAGCGGCTGTCCGGCGCCGCGCACGTCGAGCCGGAGGAGCGAGCCGAGAAGCGTCGCCGGGTTCTGCCCGTTCTCGAAGGGGTCCCCGTTGAAGAAGTTGAAGGTGCCGTCGCCGAGCGAGAGGTAGAGGTAGCCGTCCGGCCCGAACTGAAGCTGCCCGGCGTGGTGCTCGTCGTCGGGCAGCGGCACCCTGACCATAGCCACGGCACTCGACGGATCGGCCCGGTTCGGGTTCGTAGCCGACACGGTGTAGCGCTCGACGACGAGGCGGAGCGGGTCCTCGGCCGTGTAGCTGATGTAGAAGTACCCGTTCTGCGCGTAGGCCGGGTCGAACGCGAGGCCCGAGACGCCCTTCTCGTTGCTCCGCGCCGTCGAGACGCGGTCGGTGATGTCGAGGAAGAGCGCGGTCTGGGTGCTGGCCTCGTCGTTCTGGAAGACGCGGACGGTGCCCACCTGCTCGGCGACGAAGAGCCGGTTCGAACCGTCGTCCGGGGCCTGGATGTCCACGATGGGGCCGTCGAAGGTGAGGCTCGGGAACGCGTTCTCGAACTCCTGGGCCGACGCGGGGGCGACGAGGAGGAGGCAGGCGGCGAGGTAGAGATAGCGCATGGGTCGGAAGCGGGCTGGAGGGAAGGCAGCAGTGGGAGGCCGAGATACGCACCGTTCCCCCTCCTGTCAAGAGCGCTCCGGCGCATACGCGCTGCGCCCCGGTCGCTGCGAGACGACCGGGGCGCAGAAGACGCGGGAGGTCTAGACGATCAGCGCGTGAGGGTCACGGTCTGCACGGCTGCGCGGCGGCCGGCGTCGAGCTGCAAGAGGTACACCCCGCTCGGCAGCCCCGCCGCCTCGAACACCGCCTCGTGCGTCCCCGCCTCGGCCTGCCCGTCGGCCAGCACCGCGACCTCGCGCCCGAGCACGTCGTAGACGGCGAGGCGGACGGGGCCGGAGGCGTCGAGGGTGTACTGCACGGTCGTCTGCTCGGCGAAGGGTGTCGGGAAGGCCGCCAGCGCGAAGCCGTCGGCGGTGGCACTGGCCGTAGCGACACGGGCCTCGTCGACCCCAAAGTTGGCACCCTCGACCTGCCACGCGGCGTCGGCCGCCACGCGGTCGCCGAGCGCTCCGCCGAGCTTGGTGATCGTGAAGCGCGCCGCGTCAGTCGGGCCGTTCGGGAAGTCGCCGACGGTGACGACGCCGGTGCTGACGCCCGCTGGGGCTTGCCCCGGCACGCTTAGCGTCACTCGGCCGGTACCGCTCGCGCCGCCCGGGAGCGTAACCGTCTGGGGACCGAAGACCCGGTTGCGCTCCGTCCCGTTTGAGAGGTCCGCCGAGACCCACACGTCGACTGTCTGCGCCGCGCCGGTGGTGTTGTCCAGCGTCACGTCGAAGGAGAACGAGCCGCCCCCCGAGGGGATCGTGACCGGGCCGCCGACGAGCGACGCCTCGACAGCCACGTCGGTCGCGCAGTCGAAACGCTCGATGAGGTTTCCGTCGGTCAGGAAGAGGTCGCCCTGCTCGTCGAGCCCGAACGTCGTCGGGCCGGCCGAGGCCGAGAGCTCGTCGTTGTCGGCGGTCACGCCGTCGAAGGTGAGCGTCCAGAGGTTGCGCGTGATGAAGTCGCCGTAGACGTACTTGCCGCGCAGCGCCTCGCACGAAGGGCCGGTGTAGACGTAGCCGCCGATGATCGAGAACGCGCCCTGGTTGCCGAAGAAGTTGTGCGGGTGCTCAAAGATCGGCGGAATCGTCCCGCCCAGCGGGCAGTTGGCCTGGCCCGACGGGTAGCAGAGCGTGCCTTCGAGGTCGTTCCAGCCGTAGTTCCCGCCCGCCTCCATGATGTTGACCTCCTCGCGGCGATTCTGCCCGACGTCGGCTAGCCAGAGCCGGCCCTCCGGCCCGAAGCTGTAGCGGAACGGGTTGCGAAGGCCGTAGGCCCAGGCCTCGTCGCAGTCGCCGCCCGGCCCGTCGATGAACGGGTTGTCGGCAGGGATCGTCGCCGAGCCGGTGCCGGCCCCGCAGTCGAGCGGGTTGCCGCCTCCGTCCACGTCGAGGCGGAGCAGACTCCCGAGGAGCGTGTCGAGGCTCTGCCCGCTGTCGAGCGGGTCGCCGCCCGAGCCGCCGTCGCCGAGCGCGACGTAGAGGTAGCCGTCCGGCCCGAACTGGACCTGCCCGGCGTTGTGGTTGCTGAACGGCTGGTCCACCGTGATGAGCACCTCCTCGCTGCCTGCGTCGGCGACGTTCGGGTTGCTGGTGACCTCGAAGCGCGAGATCACCGTGCGGCGCGGGCCGCTCGCGGTGTAGTTGACGTAGAAGTACCCGTTCTGCGCGTAGTCCGGGTCGAAGACGAGGCCGAGGAGGCCCTGCTCGCCGCCGGAGAGTACGCGCCCCGTGATGTTGAGGAAGACCGAGGCAGACCCGACCGCAGCGTCGTTCGTGAAGACGCGGATCGTGCCCTGCTGCTCGACGACGAAGAGTCGGTTCGAGCCGTCGTCCGCCGACTGGATGTCGACCGGCGCGTCAAAGGTGAGGTTCGGGAAGGCGTTCGTCAGCGGCTGCGCCGAGGCGGGGCCGGCGAGCGCGAGGCAGAGGAAAGCGAGGACGTAGCGCATGAGGAAGGAAGGTGTGTGGTGGAGGTAGACGGGAAGGGCACGCCGGGTGGGGCGGCGTAGGCCGAACATACACAAAGTTTCAGCCGCCGCCGAAACCTACCGCTGGCTGTGTGCTACACACGGCCCCACCGCACCCGCCGCCATGCCCAACCTCGCCCGCACGCTCCTCGCCCCGGTCCTGCTCGTGCAGGGCAAGCGGATGTTCAAAACGATGCCCAAGCTGACCGCGCCGTCGGGTGCACGCGAAGGCACGCGCGGCACCGGCGATCCGCTCCGCTTCCTGCTCGTCGGCGACTCCTCGGCTGAGGGCTACGGGGCCGAGACGCAGGACGACGCGCTCCTCGGGCACGTCGTGAGCCGTCTCGCGGAGACCCACCGGGTCACCTGGACCCTCTTCGCCCGGTTCGGCTCGACGGTCCCGCGGACGCTCGCGTTCCTCCGCAAGCAGGAGCCCGAGCCGTTCGACGTGGCGCTGCTCGCCATCGGGATGAACGACGTGATTGCGGGGCAGCCGCTCCCGGCGTGGCTCGCGTCGTACCGCGAGCTTGTGGCGGAGCTTCGGGAGCGGTTCGGGGTCGGGCATGTCGTCGTCTCCGGGATGCCACTCATCGGCCAATTCCCGGCGGTGCCGCAGCCAATGCGCTGGGTTCTCGGCCGCCAGGCCCGCCGCTACGACGCCGCCCTCGAAGCCTGGGCCGAGGGCGAACGCGGCGTGACGTACATCGGCCTCGGCTTCGCCGCCGACGGCGCGCTCCGCGAGGGCGAGGTGACCGTCGCCGAAGTCATGGCCGCCGACGGCTTCCACCCTGGCCCCCGCGTCTACGACGAGTGGGCCCGCCGTGCCGCGGAGCAGATTCGGGCGCTCCAGCAGACGCGGCAGTAGAGGTAGAAGAACCCAAGGCTGTCATTGCGAGCGAAGCGAAGCAATCTCCAAAGGACGAAGTCGAGGTCAGGAGATTGCTTCGTCGCTATGCTCCTCGCAATGACAATTTTACTCCCCAGCACCTTGCCCCTCTGACGATGAGTTGGAAGAATCCAATATCCAACCTGCCTTGAGCTGAGCTGATAGGTGCTGGCTCAGCAGTTCAACATTCTTGACGCTCTGATCGAGATATTTCGCAAGACCCCTGTACGATACTACGTCGATCACGATTTCCTCACCGATACCGAATGCAGATTTTCCCTCTCGTGTCAACCGATCAATCGTTCTCAGAATTATGTGATCTGACTCGGCTAAGGTGAATTCGTCACCTTCCTTACTGGCCAACAAGAGTTGCCCGTCCAGAACGATAACACCTTGGAGCAAAAACGTTCTTCGCTTGACAGCGCTTGCTTTAGGGGTCCGATCAAAGCCCTGCTCTCCAAACCATGAGCGGATAAAAGTAAGCGCGTGCCAAACGCTTTGAACGGCCTTGTAAATAGAGTTCTCTTGATTCGGTTTGGAGAATGCCTCGAAGTAGGTGCGTGCTCTAGGGAGAAAGCCGTTGAAATGATGACCACGCAGTGGGGAGTTCATACATGCTGCCAACACGTTGTAGGGTAGCGTGTATTCGAGCTCTGTTAGTATATCGATCTCAGTACCGAGCCCGAGCACAGCCAAAGGATCAAGACCCTCTTCGAAGAACACCCATGGTTTTTTTCTTTGCCGCTTGCACTCTACTGCGAGCACGTTCCCTATGACTCCGAATGGCCAGCCATCCGGGGTTTCTTCGTTCGAGAATGCGACGGCGTCGATCTCACGGGCAAGCCGCTCTCCATTGCTGAAAGAGAGGTTTGGGGAGACTATGTAGTTGGCCTCTCGTAGATCAGCGACGACATCAAGTTCTAGCGGAAATCCGCTCTGATCTATCTCCTTCTGAATTCGCTTCTCAAGTTCGATGTTCAGCATGCGCTTACACTAGCTCCGGCAACTTACCCCATGTTCTCGATCAGAGCATCGCCGAAGGTGCTGGTCTGGAGGAGGGTCGCGCCGTCCATCAGGCGCTCGAAGTCGTAGGTGACGCGCTTTTGCGAGATCGTCTTGCCCATCGCGGCGACGAGCAGGTCGGCGGCCTCGGTCCAGCCGAGGTAGCGGAACATCATCTCGCCCGAGAGGATCACGCTCGACGGGTTGACCTTGTCCTGCCCGGCGTACTTCGGCGCGGTCCCGTGCGTGGCCTCGAAGATGGCCTGCCCGGTGTCGTAGTTGATGTTGGCCCCGGGCGCGATCCCGATCCCCCCGACCTGGGCGGCGAGGGCGTCGGAGATGTAGTCGCCGTTGAGGTTCATGGTCGCGATCACGCTGTAGTTCTTCGGGCGCGTGAGGATCTGCTGGAGCATCGCGTCGGCGATCACGTCGTTGACCGTGACCTCGCGGCCGTCGCCGGTGGTGATCGTCTGCCACGGGCCGCCGTCGAGGTCGGTGGCGCCGAACTCCTCTTTTGCCACCTCGTAGCCCCAGGTGCGGAAGGCCCCCTCGGTGAACTTCATGATGTTGCCCTTGTGGACGAGCGTGACGGTGTCCTGATGGTTGTCGATGGCGTAGCGGATCGCGGCGCGGACGAGGCGCTTGGTGCCCTCCTCGGAGACCGGCTTGACGCCGAGGCCGCTCGTCTCGGGGAAGCGGATCGAGGTGACGCCCATCTCGTCCTGCAAAAAGTCGCGCAGCTTCCGCATGCCCTCGCTCCCGGCCTCGAACTCGATCCCGGCGTAGATGTCCTCGGTGTTCTCGCGGAAGATCACCATGTCCACGTCCTCGGGGCTCTTGACCGGCGAGGGTACGCCGTCGAAGTACTGCACCGGGCGGACGCAGGCGTAGAGGTCGAGCTTCTGTCGGAGGGCGACGTTGAGGCTCCGGAAGCCGCCGCCTACGGGCGTCGTGAGCGGGCCTTTGATGGCGACGAGGTACTGCTCGATGGCCGTGAGGGTGTCCTCGGGCAGCCACTCGCCGAAGGCGTCGTGGGCCTTCTCGCCGGCATAGACCTCGAACCAGACGATCTCCTTCTGGCCACCGTAGGCTTTCTCGACAGCGGCGTCGAGCACGCGCGAGGCCGCCGCCCAGATGTCGGGGCCGATGCCGTCGCCTTCGATGAACGGGACGATGGGCCGGTCGGGGACGTGGAGGCGACCGTCTTGCATCGTGATGGCGGTACCGTCGGTTGGGGGGGTGAGGGTTTGCATTTTGGATTGGGGATTTTGGAGTTCGGATTGGGAAGAGGGTGGGGAACGAAGCGGCAAATCCAAGATCGTCACTCCGAAATCCCCAATCGCTACAGTTTCCCAAACAGGTCGCGGAAGCGGAGTTCCCAGACCTTGAGGGCGGCCTCGCGGACGATGGCTTTGCTCATCTTGCTCTGGCCCTCGGTCCGCTCGGTGAACGTGATCGGGACCTCGACGATCGTGAAGCCCTTGCGCCAGGCGCGGTAGGTCATCTCGATCTGGAACATGTAGCCGTTCGACTTGATGCGGCTGAAGTCGAGGGCTTCGAAGACGCGGGGGTGGAAGCACTTGAACCCGGCGGTGACGTCCATCACGGGCATCCCGGTGATGGCGCGTGTGTAGACGCCCGCGCCGTAGGAGAGCACCAGCCGCCGGAGCGGCCAGTTGAGCACGCGGATCCCGCCGACGTACCGGCTGCCCATCGCAATGTCGGCCCCGGCGCGGACAGCCTCGACGAGGAGGGGGAGGTCTTGGGGGTTGTGCGAGAAGTCGGCGTCCATCTCGCAGACGTAGGCGTAGTCCTCGTCGCGGGCGAAGCGGAAGCCGGTGAGGTAGGCCGTCCCGAGGCCCTGCTTGCCGGCGCGCTCGATGAGGTGGACCCGGCCGGGGTGCTCGGCCTGCACGGCGCGGACCACGTCGGCCGTGCCGTCGGGCGAGCCGTCGTCGACCACGAGCGCGTCGTAGCGCCCGGCCAGCCCGAGGATCTCCTTCAGCATCGGCCGGATGTTGACCGCCTCCTCGTAGGTCGGCACGACGACGAGCACGCGGGGCGCGTCGGGAGCGGGCGGTACGGCGGCGGGATCGGGCACGAGGAGCGGGCTGGGGCGAGCCCTGGAAACTACGCCGGGCGCTTCCGGGATGGAAAGCGCGGCGAGGGAACGCGAGGCGGCGTGTACCCTTACCAGAGGCCGACCACGGCCCGTGCGGCACGATGCCGTAGCTCGCAGCACGGGCGTATCTTCAAGGTCCGCCGCTTTCTCTCTTTTCCCAGCAGGCCCCACGATGGCGAACGAAACCAAAAAGGCTCCGGCCAAGAAGCGCACGGCCAAGGCCGAGCGCGCGCCGAAGAAGCAGACGACCAACGGCAAAGCCGCTAGCGGCGCAGCCACCGGCCCGCAGGACCTCCCCGACGGGGCCGACTTCCGGATGTACACCGGGGGCGGCCACACCCACGAGTCGCTCGGGCTGGAGCCGGACGAACTCCTGGCGATGTACCGGAGCATGATGCTCCAGCGCCGGTTCGAGGAGCGCGCCGCGCAGATGTACGGCCGCCAGAAGATCTCCGGCTTCCTCCACCTCTACATCGGCCAGGAGGCCGTCTCGGCGGGGACCGTCCACGCGCTCCAGGACACCGACCCCATCATCACCGCCTACCGCGACCACGGCCTCGGCCTCGCCCGTGGCATGACGGCCAACGAATGCATGGCCGAACTCTTCGGTAAGATCGACGGCTCCTCACGCGGCAAGGGCGGCTCGATGCACTTCTTCGACGTCGAGAACCACTTCTACGGCGGGCACGGGATCGTCGGCGGGCAGATCCCGCTCGCGGTCGGGATGGGCTTCGCCGCGAAGTACAAAGAGACCGGGGCCGTCGCGGTCGGCTTCTTCGGCGACGGGGCCATCAGCCAGGGCTCGTTCCACGAGGCGGCCAACCTCGCGGCGCTCTACGAGATCCCCGTGCTCCTCGTCTGCGAGAACAACGGCTACGCGATGGGCACCGCCGTGGACCGCGCCGTCTCCGAGCCCGACCTCTACAAGCAGGCCTACGCCTACGACATGACGGGCGCGCTCGTCAATGGGATGGACGTCTTCGAGGTCTACTACGCGATGGGCGAGCTCGCCAAGCAGGCCCGCGAGCAGAGCAAGCCCGCCCTCGTCGAGATCCGCACCTACCGCTACCGGGGCCACTCGATGTCGGACCCGCAGAAGTACCGCACGAAGGAGGAGATGGAGTCGAAGAAGAACGAGGACCCCATCATCCGCCTCAAGTCCTACCTGATCGACCACGACCTCGCGACGAACGAGCAGCTCGACGCGCTCGACGACGAGGTCAAGGCCGAGGTCCACGCCTCCGTCGAGTTCGCCGAGAACAGCCCGTTCCCGCCCGTCGAGACGATGTACGAGGACGTGTACGTGCAGGACGACTACCCTTTCATTGTGTGATTGGGTGAATGGGCGATTGGGTGATTGTGTCTCCCGGTCGGTCCCGTCAATCACTCAATCAGTGAATCAGCGAATCACCCAATGGCAGAGTTGCAATTCCGCGAAGCCCTCCGCGACGCGATGACGGAGGAGATGGTCCGCGACGAGAACGTCTTCCTCATGGGCGAGGAAGTCGCCGAGTACGACGGGGCCTACAAGGTCTCCCAGGGCATGCTCGACCAGTTCGGGCCGAAGCGCGTGATCGACACGCCGATCGCCGAGAACGGCTTCTCCGGCCTCGGCATCGGCGCGGCGATGATGGGGCTCCGGCCGGTCGTCGAGTTCATGACGTGGAACTTCACCTTCGTCGCCTTCGACCAGATCGTCTCGAACGCGGCCAAGATCCGCTACATGTCGGGCGGCCAGCTCAAGGTGCCGATCGTCTTCCGCGGCGGCAACGGCGCCGCCGGCCAGCTCGCGGCGACGCACAACAACTCGACCGAGGCGTTCTACACGAACGTCCCCGGCCTCAAGGTCATCGCCCCCTCGAACCCCGACGATGCGAAGGGCCTTCTCAAGTCCGCCATCCGCGACGACGACCCCGTGCTCTTCATGGAGTCGGAGCTGATGTTCGGCCTCAAAGGTGAGGTCTCCGACGAAGAGGACTACACCCTCCCCATCGGCAAAGCCCGCATCGCCCGTGAGGGCGACGACGTGACGCTCGTGGCCCACTCGAAGAGCTACTGGCTCGCGATGGAAGCGGCCGAGGAACTGGCAAAGCAGGGCTACGAGGCGACCGTCATCGACCCCCGCACGCTCCGCCCGTTCGACACCGGCGCGGTCGTCGACTCGGTCAAGCAGACCAACCGGCTCGTGATCGTGGACGAGTGCAGCCCCTACGGCGGGATCGCCTCCGAGGTCGCCTTCCGCATCCAGAGCCAGTGCTTCGACTACCTCGACGCGCCGGTCGCCCGCGTGACCGCCAAAGACACCCCGGCCCCCTACGCCAAGAACCTCATCGAAGCCTGGATGCCGACGGTCGACGAGGTCATCGCGGCAGCGAAGGGCGCGCTGTACGTAGAATAGACGAACGCCGAGTGCCGAACGAAGCGGCACGGCGGCGTTCGCGCTACCCGCAATTCGACACCTGTAACTCGACATTCCCGACATGGCGATTGCTGTAGAAATGCCCAAGATGAGCGACACGATGGAGGAAGGCGTCCTCGTCGCGTGGCTCGCCGACGAGGGCGACGCCGTCGCCGCCGGCGACGTGATCGCCCAGGTCGAGACCGACAAGGCGACGATGGACCTCGAGGTCTACGACGACGGCGTGCTCCTCAAGAAGATCGTCGCCGACGGCGCGAGCGTGCCCATCGGCGGGCTGATCGCGGTCCTCGGGAAAGAGGGCGAGGACGTGACGGACATCCTCGCGCAGTACGGCGGCGGGGGCGACGGAGCGGCTGTGTCGGAGGACGCAGGACAGAAGGCGGAAGACTCTGAGCAGCCGGCGGTGCCTTCGGGCGATGGGGCTACCGAGAGTATTCCCGAGGGCTACGGGCATGAAGGGCAGCAGCCCGAGCCGATCCCGACGCCCGCCGGGGACGGCGGCACGGCCCCGGCGGCAGGCGACGGCGGCCGGATCAAAGCGTCGCCGCTCGCCCGCCGGATGGCGCAGGAAGGCGGCCTCGACATCGCCACGCTGCGCGGCTCCGGCCCAGAAGGCCGCATCATCAAGCGCGACGTGGCGGCGGCGCTCGAAGGCAACGCGCCCGTCGCCGCGCCGGCTCCGGCCCTTGCGCCCGACCGCGCGCCGCGCCCGGCTCCCGCGCCGGCCCCGCCGATGGAGGAGGGGACCTACGAGGCCGTCCCGATCACGCAGATGCGCAAGACGATCGCGCGCCGCCTCGCCGAGAGCAAGTTCACCGCGCCGCACTTCTACCTCACGCGCGAGATCGACATGGCCCGCGCCGTCGAGGTGCGCACCCAGCTCAACGCGACGGCCGAGGCGCAGGGGCTGGGCAAGGTCTCGTTCAACGACCTCGTCACGAAGGCGTGCGCCGTCGCGCTCCGCCGCCACCCGGGCGTCAACGCGAGCTACCTCGAAGCCGAGGGCGAGATCCGGCGGCACCACGTCGTCAACGTCGCCGTCGCGGTCGCGGTCGACGAGGGGCTCCTCACGCCGGTCATCCGCGACGCCGACCGCAAGGGCCTCGCCCAGATCGCCGAGGAGACGAAGGCGCTCGCCGGCAAGGCCCGCGACAAGACGATCCAGCCCGCCGACTGGGAAGGCTCGACCTTCACCACCTCCAACCTCGGCATGTTCGGGATCGAGGCGTTCACGGCGATCATCAACCCGCCCAACGCCTGTATCCTCGCCATTGGCACGATCCGCGACGTGCCGGTCGTGGAGGACGGCGCGGTCGTGCCCGGCAAGCGGATGAAGGTGACGCTCTCGTGCGACCACCGCGTCGTCGACGGGGCCACCGGCGCACAGTTCCTGGACGACGTGGTGCGCGTCCTCGAAGAGCCGATGAACCTGCTGCTCTGAGCCGAGGCACCCATGGCTACTCCTAGCGCTCGGTCGGCCGAGGCGCATCGCATGGGCCCGCCGATGGGCGTCCGCAAGCGCGTCGCCATCGTCGCGCACGACCACAAGAAAGACGACCTGCTCGACTGGGTAGGCTACCACCGCGAGACGCTCGTCCAGCACGAACTGATCGCGACGGGTACGACCGGTCGGCTTGTCGGAGAGGTGCTCGGGGTCGAGGTGAGCCGGCTTCAGAGCGGGCCGCTCGGCGGGGATCAGCAGCTCGGTGCCCGGATCGCCGAGGGGGCGGTGGATGTCCTCATTTTCTTCTGGGAC
This sequence comes from Bacteroidota bacterium, assembly GCA_038746285.1. Lineage (NCBI taxonomy): Bacteria > Pseudomonadati > Bacteroidota > Bacteroidota bacterium. Next base: position 79,579 of record JBCDKT010000004.1, on the reverse strand, counting down.
CCGCTAGAGCCGCAGCCGCACGACCCCGACGTGAAGGCGCTGCTCCGCATCGCCGTCGTGTGGAACATCCCGATTGCCTGCAACCGCGCCTCGGCAGACTTTATCGTTGCCTCGCCGCTGCTGGCCGCCCCGTACGAGCGTCGGCTCCCGGACTACGAGGCCTACGCCAACCGCGAGGTCTGACTGCTGCCGTGGACTCTGCTACCGCTACGCCGCTGCGCCTCGCGCACCTCTCGGACATTCACTTCGGCAAGATCTCGGACGAGCGTGTGGTGTCGGCGCTCGTGGATGAGGTCAACGCCGACCGGTTCGACCTCGTCGTGCTCTCGGGCGACCTCACGCAGCGGGCGCGGACGAGCGAGTACGAAGACGCAAGGCGGATGATCGAGGCGTTCCGCGCGCCGACGCTCGTCGTCCCCGGCAACCACGATGTCCGTGCGTGGTGGCACAACCCGGTCGAGCGCGTCGTGCGCCCGGCCGCGCGCTTCAGCCGTTTCCTCGGCGACGACCTCACGCCGACGTTCGAGCGCCCCGGCCTCGCCGTCTTCGGGCTGAACTCGGCGCACGGGCTGACGATCAAGGGCGGCAAGATCCGGCCGCACCACCTGGGCGAGATGCAGCGCTTCTTCGCCGCACAGCCGGCCGAGGCGTTTCGGGTGTTCGTCCTCCACCACCACCTGCTCCGGCTGCGAGCGCTCGGGTCGCACGACGTAGCGCTCGGCGCGAAGACGGCGCTGCAGGCGGCGGGCGAGGCAAAGGTGGCCCTCGTCCTGTGCGGGCACCTCCACGTCAGCCACGTCGAGCACGTCGAGATCGACCTGGAGCGCGGGCACCGGCTCGTGGTCGCAAGCGCCGGGACCGCGACGAGCAGCCGGGGCCGGGGCAGCAACCGCAACGTCAACTTCTACAACCACGTCGAGGTGTGGCCTGGCTGCTTCACCGTCCAGGAGCGGCGCTTCGACCCCGAGGCAGGCGCGTTCCACCCCGAGCGGACGACGCGCTTCGGGCGGGCTGTGCAAACCGAACCGGCTGTTCGTTCGTAGGCTAGGCCAAGCCACACCCGATCCCGTGCAGCCTGCCGACACCCAGACGACTCCTGCCGACGCACCCGTCAACGCGCCGACCGTTAACACGGTAACCGCTGATCTGCCCGTGGCGGCGAGCCCCGCGTGCGCCAACTGCGGGCACGAGGTCGTCGGCGACTTCTGCGCGGCGTGCGGGCAGAAGAGCGCCCCGCTCCGGCAGCCGGTTCACCGCTTCGTCGCCAGCGCCGCCGGCGAGTACTTCGGCCTCGACGGGCGGCTGTGGCGCACGCTGGGCCTCCTCCTCACGCAGCCCGGTACCCTCACCCGCGCCTACCTCGACGGGCGACGCGCGCGCTACCTCCGCCCGCTCCGGCTCTACCTCACGGCGACGCTGACATTCTTCTTCTTGCTCGCCGTGCTCGATCCGGTAGCGAACATCGAGGGCCTCATCGTAGGCGGAGACGAGGACCGAATCGCCGCCGACTCGACGATGACCGCCGCCGCGTGGATCGACACGATAGATTCGGGGCAGGTGACCTTTGACGCACGGGTGGACCAGCTCCGGCAGGTCGCCGACTCGCTCTTGCAGGCCGGCCTCGTCGAGCCCGAGATCGATTCGGAGACCGGCGACACGCTCAGGGCGGATCTCAACCTCCACGAGATCCCCGAAGAGCATCGACCGCAGATGCGCGAGTTGGTGCGGCTCGGGTCGACGGGGCGGCAGCGCGCCGTGCGGCGCCTGGAGTGGCAGCGCGCCGCGCTGGCCGACGCTGACCCCGACAGCAGCATCCGCCCGGCGGACTGGCAAACGGCAGCGGAAATCGTGATTCCTAGCATGAGGGAGTCGGCGGTCAACCTACCCGACTGGATGCCGCGCAGCCGAGCCATCGAACGCCTCAACGCCGCCCGCACCAGTGACGGCCGCACGGAGGCAGCGACCGATCTGGCGCGGGGCATGATTGCCCGGGTGCCGACGGTGATGTTCTTGCTGTTGCCTCTGTTTGCGCTGCTGCTCAAGCTCGTCTACATCCGGCGCGGATGGTACTACTCGGAGCACCTCGTCTTCGCGCTCCACGGGCACGCGTTCGCGTTCCTCGTTTTCACCGTCGTTGCGGTGCTCCTGACCGCGAGCGGGGCAGCGGCGTGGGCGCTTCGGGTCAGCCAGGCGCTCGGCGTCGCAGTGTTGGGGTATTTCTTTATTGCGCAGAAGCGGGTCTACGGGCAGGGCTGGCTCAAGACTGGCGCGAAGGCACTCGGCCTCGGGGTGGTCTACACGATCCTGCTCTTCTGGGGATTCATCGGGTCCCTCGTGCTCGCGGCGGCACTGTAGTGCAGGCGCTGTGACGCAGCGCGGGGGCGACCGGGTGGCCGCCCCCACAGGGTCGTACGGACAGAAGGACAGGAGGCTACACCTCCGTGGGGACCTTCGGGCCGGCCTGCTTGATCGCTGGGCTCGCGCCGTCCTCGAACTTCTTGAAGTTGTCGGCGAAGCGCTGTGCCAGCTTGTTGCGCGCCGCGTCGTAGGCGTCGGGGTCAGCCCAGGTGTTGCGCGGCTGGAGGATCTCCGACGGGACGTTCGGGCAGGCCGTCGGGACGGCGAAGCCGAAGACCGGGTCGGTCTCGGTTGGGGCCTCGGCGAGCGAACCGTCGTGGATGGCGTCGATGATGGCGCGGGTGTACGTGAGCGACATCCGCTCGCCGGTGCCGTAGGGGCCGCCGGTGAGGCCGGTGTTGATCAGCCACGCGTCGACGCCGTGGGTGCGCATCTTCTCGGCGAGGAGCTCGGCGTACTTCGACGGGTGCCACACCATGAACGGCGCGCCGAAGCAGGCCGAGAACGCCGGCTCCGGCTCGGTCACGCCCACCTCGGTGCCGGCCACCTTCGAGGTGTAGCCGCTGATGAAGTGGTACATCGTTTCCTCGGGCGAGAGCTTTGCGACGGGTGGGAGCACGCCGAAGGCGTCGTAAGTCAGGAAGACGACGTTCGTCGGATGCCCACCCACGCAGGGGATCTTCGCGTTCGGAATGTACTCGATGGGGTAGGAGGCCCGCGTGTTCTGGGTCAGCGACGTGTCGTGGTAGTCCACCTCGCGCGTGCGCTCATCGTAGACCAGATTTTCGAGAACCGTGCCGTACGTGATGGCGGCGAAGATCTCCGGCTCCTTCTCGGCCGAGAGGTCGATGGCCTTGGCGTAGCAGCCGCCCTCGATGTTGAAGACGCCCTCGCCCGACCAGCAGTGCTCGTCGTCGCCGATGAGGTGGCGGTGGGCGTCGGCCGAGAGTGTGGTCTTGCCGGTCCCCGAGAGGCCGAAGAAGAGGGTCACGCTGCCGTCCTCGCCCTCATTCGCCGAGCAGTGCATCGAGAGGACGCCCCGCCTAGGCATGAGGTAGTTCATGACGGTGAAGATGCCCTTCTTCATTTCGCCCGCGTACTCGGTCCCGAGGATGACCATCTCGCCGCGCTCGAAGTGCACGCCGACGCTCGTCTTCGAGGTCATGTGGGGGGTTTGCGCGTTGGCGGGGAACGCGCCGGCGTTGAAGATCACGAAGTCGGGCTCGCCGAAGTCTGCCAGCTCCTCGTCGGTCGGGCGGATGAGCATGTTGTGCATGAAGAGGGCGTGGTAGGGCCGCGTGCAGATGATGCGGACCTTGAGCCGGTAGGCCGGGTCCCAGCCTGCGTAGCCGTCGACGACGTAGAGGCAGTCGCGTGTGTTGAGGTAGTCCGAAGCACGCTCGCGGACGATCCGGAAGGTGTCCTCGTCGAGCTCGATGTTGATCGTGCCCCACCACACGTCGTCCTCGCTCTCGGGGCTGCGGACCACGCGCTTGTCGGCGGGGCTGCGGCCGGTCTTCTCCCCGGAGCCCACGCGCAGCGCGCCGCTGTTCATGATGGCAGCCGTGGGGTCGTTGCGGACGGCCTCCTCGTAGAGCTTGGCCGGGGCCACGTTGCGCAGTACCTCCGCCACGTCGATGCCGTACTGGTTCAGGCTGATTGTCAGGTCCATGGACTCCTCGGGGATGGGTGCTGCCGTACTCGATGAAGGGGGATGAGCGCGACCCTGCCCGGCGTCAGGCACGCGCCGCCGTCGCAGTAAAAAAGCGCGGGGTCCTGTTGCATGCCGGGCAAAGCTCGCAAGAAACGAACCGCAGGCAGGATGCGCAATGGAAGCGGTTCCAAGAACGCGTCAAAGTTTCCGCAGCACCCGAGGCGTGGGGAGAGTGGGCGAGTCAAGAAAAGCCACGAAAACTACGAAGGCCCTTGCCTTCTAGGGCTAACGACATAAAATTGTCCTCTGTCCTCTGTCCTCTGTCCTCTGTCCTCTGTCCTCTGTCCTCTGTCCAGGGACCTGCGAGTGCCCCGACCCGGCCGCGTTCTCACTTTATATTCCACCTCCTCGTTTCACCGCGCTCGCCGCCCCATGCCCTCGCTCCGACTCCGCGCCTTAACCTTCTGCTTCGCCTTCGCTGCGGCCGCCCCCGCCTTTGCCCAGCAGCCGGCCGCCATCCTGCCCCTCCAGCTCGACGTGGACCACGCCGCGTTCCGGTACGACGCCGAGACCTCACTCGTCGAGGCCTACCTCGCCTTCGAGGCGTCGTCGCTGCCCTACGTCCGGGCCGACGAGCAGTTCGAGGTCGTGCTACCGGTGATTGTGGGGCTGCGGCGCTCGTCGACGGGCGGGCTCGCCCAGGCGTCGGAGACCCTCGCGTTCGCCGACACGCTCGCCTACCGCTTCGCGGTGCCGGACACGAGCGGGCTCGTCCAGGGGCAGTACTTCGTGCAGCAGGTCCGCGCCGCCGTGCCGTCGGGCGAGTACGTGCTCGAGGTCGACGTGCTGGGCAACGAGGACCTCGGGCGCGCGGCCTTCGCCGCCCGGAGCGACGTCTCGGTGCCGGACTTCGAGGGTGCGGGCGACCGGGTGATGGTCTCCGACCTCACCCTCGCCTCGAGCATCCGCCGCTCCGAGGACCGCGAGATTCCGTTCTACAAGAACGGCCTCGCCGTCTTGCCGAACCCCAACAAGCTCTTCGGGCAGGGCCTCCCGACGCTCTACTACTACGCCGAAGCCTACGGCCTCGACGCGGCTGCCGGGGGCGGGACCTACACGCTCTTTGCTTACCTCGCCTCGTCCGACCTCGCTCAGCCGATGGCCGGCTTCCAGCAGCGCACCGAGCGCGCCGCTCGCCCGACCGACGTGCTCGTCGGGCAGTTCGACCTGAGCGAAGTCCCGAGCGGGTCGTACTACCTCCGCCTCGCGCTCCTCGACGAGAACAACGAGGCCCTCGCCGAGCAGGGGCGGAAGTTCTTCATCTTCAACCCCGGCGTGGCCCAGCCCGTCGCCGAGGCCGACGGCTCGTCCTACGAGGCCAACCTCTACGCGGTGATGCCGGAGGAGGAGGTCGAGCAGAACCTGGCCCACGCGGGCGTGCTGGCCAACGACCGCGAGCAGGGCCAGATGCGCCGCCTCGCCACGCTCGACGCCAAGCGCGACTTCCTCGCCCGCTTCTGGGCGGGCCGGGACGAGAACCCGCTCACGCCGATCAACGAGACGCGCCGCCGGTTCTACGAACTGGTCCAGTACACCAACGGGCGCTACTCGACCTCCTTCACCGAGGGCTGGAATACCGACCGGGGCAACGTCGTCCTGAAGTACGGGCAGCCCTCGCAGGTGGACCCGAACCTCTACGACAGCGAGACGGTCCCGCACGAGACGTGGGAGTACGATAACATCCCCGGCGCGGGCCGCTCGCTCTTCGTCTTCGTCGACCGCCTCGGCTTCGGCGACTTCGAGCTGATCCACTCGACCGTCAACGGCGAGGTCAGCATGCCGGACTGGCAGCAGCAGCTCCGGCGGTGAGCGGGCGGGAAAGCGGGGAAGAGCGGAGGAGCGAAAGAGCGGAGGAAGGCTTGGCCGACCAGGCCGCCGCTGCCGTCCGCTCGGGCGGGGTGATCGTCTACCCGACGGAGACGGTCTACGGACTGGGCTGCGACCCGGCCGACGCCGAGGCCGTCGCCCGCATCCGCCGGGTTAAGGGCCGCGACGCCGCCCGCCCGATGCTCGCCCTCACGGACGCCTGGTCTCGGGTCGAGGGCTGGCTGGTCGGGCTGACCGACGTGCACCGCCGCCTGATGGAGCACGACCCGCCGCTGCCCGTGACGGTCGTCTTCGACGCGGCACCCGATGCGCCCCCCGGCCTCGTGAGCACAGCCGGCGGCATCGGCATCCGCCGGACGACCGACCCCTTCTGCCTCGCCCTCGTCGCGGCTGCCGGGCCGGTGCTCTCGACGAGCGCCAACCGCGCCGGGGAGCCCCCCGCCCGCCGCTTCGCCGACCTCGACCCGGCCGTCACCGCCGCCGCCGATCTCGCCGTGGACGCCGGGCAGGCACTCGGCGGGACACCTTCGACGGTCGTACGGGTCGAGGGCGGGCGGCTCGCCGTGCTGCGCGAGGGCGCGGTGGACGCGGCGACGCTGCGGGCGATCATCGACCCGTAGGAGCGAACGGCGTTCGCCCTGTTGAGGAACGGTGCCAGGTCAGGGCGAGGGCAGGCGCAGAGGTCCGCCCCTACCGGTGGTCGTCTGACTGTCCTTTGTCCACCGTCCTCTGTCCCCCGGCTCGGTATCTTCGCGCCTCTGTTCACCCCCTTCCCGCTGTTCCATGATTGACTCCTCCACCGCCGTCCGCGACCTCGCCCAGCACGAGGGCGAGACCGTCACGCTCCAGGGCTGGCTCTACAACAAGCGCGGCTCCAAGAGCCTCTACTTCCTCATCCTCCGCGACGGCACCGGGCTGGCGCAGTGCGTCGTGAACGAGGAGCAGGTGGACGCTGCCGGCTTCGAGGCTGCCGCCGCGGCGACCCAGGAGAGCGCTCTCCGCGTCACCGGCCGCGTCGTCGCCGACGAGCGCCAGGTCGGGGGCTACGAGGTCCAGGCGACGGCGGTCGACCTGCTGCATCTCGCCGAGGAGTACCCAATCAGCCCGAAGGCGCACGGGGTCGAGTTCCTGATGAACCACCGCCACCTGTGGCTGCGCAGCCAGCGGCAGTGGGCGATCATGCGCGTCCGCAACCGCATCATCCAGTCGATCCACGCCTTCTTCCAGGAGGACGGCTTCATCCAGATGGACCCGCCAGTGCTGACTGGCAACGCGGTCGAAGGGACGAGCACGCTCTTCGAGCTCGACTACTTCGACGAGCCCGCCTACCTCACCCAGAGCGGGCAGCTCTACGGCGAGGCGATGGCGCTCGCCCACGGCAAGATCTACACCTTCGGCCCGACCTTCCGCGCCGAGAAGTCGAAGACCCGGCGGCACCTGACCGAGTTCTGGATGATCGAGCCCGAGATGGCGTTCTTCGATCTGGAGATGGACATGGCCCTCGCCGAAGGCCTCCTCCGCCGGATCGCCTCGGACGTGCTGGCTCACTGCGCCGACGAACTCGCCCTGCTAGAGCGCGACACGTCGGCACTCGAAACCGCTGCCGAGGGCGGCTTCCCGCGCGTCCACTACTCCGAGGCCGTCGACCTCCTCAGAAGCGACAAGACGCAGGCCCTCCTCGATGCCGAGATCGCCGACCTCGAGGCAGAGCAAGCGGCGCTGACCTCCGAGCGCGACGGCAACCGCGCACGCTACGGGCAGGCTAAGAAGGGCGAGAAGCGCCGGATCGACGCCCGCGAGATCGCCATCGGCGGGCGGCTGGGCGAGATCGAGGAGGCGCTCCGCAACCTCCCGAAGTGGAAGGCGTCGGCGGCGAGCTTCGAGTGGGGCGGCGACTTCGGCGGCTCCGACGAGACCGTCCTCACCAAGCACTTCGACCGGCCCATCATCGTCCACCGCTTCCCAGCGGCCGTCAAGGCGTTCTACATGAAGCGCGACCCCGAGGACGACCGGCTCGCGCTCGGGATGGACGTGCTCGCGCCCGAGGGCTACGGCGAGATCGTCGGCGGCGGTGAGCGGGCGACGGACCTCGACTTCCTGAAAAGCCAGATCGACGCGCACGGGCTGCCCCAGGAGGTCTTCGCGTGGTACCTCGACCTGCGGCGCTACGGGTCGGTCCCGCACGCGGGCTTCGGGCTCGGCCTGGAGCGGACCGTCGCGTGGGTGTGCGGGCTCCCGCATGTCCGCGAGACGATTCCGTTCCCGCGCCTCCTCGGGCGGCTGAACCCGTGAGGCGTGCCGCCTACCTCGGCCTCGGCTTCGAGGATCGACCCCCTGCCCAGGCGGTCTCTCCGGCCCTGCCGTTCGTAGACAGCGGGCTGCAACGCTCGGTTCGGTATTGGCAGCAGGTGCGGTAATCGCTTATGTTGCGATCCCTTGACCTCCTTCACCAAATCCTCCTGAGTCCATGATCGACCGATACACACCTTCCGCCCGCTCCTCGCGCCGCCCGGCACCGGTGTGGCTGCTCACCCTCGCCCTGCTGCTCGTCTCGGCCGAGGCGCTCGCGCAGGCAGAGTGGGTCGAGCGGGCAGGCGGCACCAGCCAGGAGATAGCCTACGGCATCGCCACCGACGGGGCCGGCGGGTCCTTCATCGCGGGCTACTTCTTCGCCAGCATGGACTTCGACGGCGACGGCACGGGCGAGCTGACGAGCGCCGGCAGCGGCGACATCCTCATCGCCCGCTACGACGGCGACGGCAACTTCCTCTGGGGCCGCCGCGCCGGCGGCGCCGGCTTCGACATTGCCTACGCCGTCTCCTCGGACGGGGAGGGCGGGGCCTACCTCGCCGGCCAGTTCCGCGAGGGGGCCGACTTCGACGGCGACGGCACGCCCGACGTATTCAGCGCCGGCGCGAACGACATCTTCCTGGCCCGCTACGACAGCGAGGGCGAGCTCCTCTGGGTCCGCGACGCCGGCGGAGAGATCTTCGACCGCGCCTACGGCGTCGTCCCCGACGGCGAGGGCGGGGCCTTCGTCACCGGCACCTTCATCGACGACGCCGACTTCGACGGCGACGGCGTCGCAGACGTCTCCGGGGCCGGCAGCTTCGACGTCTTCGTGGCCCGGTACGACGGTGACGGCGAGCTCCTCTGGGTCCGCAGCGCCGGCAGCAGCCGCGACGACGTGAGCAACGACATCGCCGTGGACGGCCTCGGCGGCGTGGTCGTCGCCGGCCAGATCCGCGAGAGCGTCGACTTCGACGGCGACGGTGCGGCTGACGTGGTGAGTGCCGGCGAGCAGGACATCTTCGCCGCCCGCTACGACGGCGAGGGCAACCTCGTGTGGGTCCGCAGCGCGGGCGGCATCAGCACCGACTACGGCTACGATGTGGCCTCAGACGGTGCCGGCGGGGCCTACGTCACCGGCTACTTCCAGATCAACGCCGACTTCGACGGCGACGGCGCGCCCGACGTGTCGAGCGCCGGCGACCGCGACATCTTCCTCGCCTACTACGACGCCGCGGGCGAGCTCGTTTGGCTCCGCCGCGCCGGTAGCGCCGCCAGCGACCGGGGCGAGGGCATCGACGCCAATGTCGCGGGCAACATCTTCCTCGTCGGCCGCTTCCAGGCCGGAGCCGACTTCGACGAGGACGGCACGGCCGACGTGACGAGCCTCGGGGTCAACGACATCTTCGTGGCCGAGTACGACGCCGCAGGCACGCTCGTGAAGGTCAGCCAGGCCGGCGGCCCCGAGGACGACCGGGCCTACAGCGTCGCCGTCGACGCCGCGGGCAACGCCTTCGTCACCGGCCGCTTCGTCGCCGACGCCGACTTCACCGAGGACGGCACGCCGGACGTGTCGGCGCTCGGGTTCGAGGACGCCTTCGTCGCGCGCTACGGCGACAACCCGGTCTCGGTAGCCCCGTCGCCGACGGCGGGGGCGGCCGGGCTCGCGCTCTACCCGAACCCGACGGCGTCGGAGGCCCGCGTCCTCGTCTCGGTGCCTGAGGCGGGCGAGGCGACCGTGTCGGTCCACGACGCCCTCGGCCGCCGCGTGGCCGTGCTCCACGACGGACCGCTCGCGGTCGGTGAGCACAGCTTCGCCTTTGCGTCGCGTACGTTGCCGTCCGGTCTCTACATCGTCCGGGCCGAAACAGCAGCAGGTGCGGTAGTGCAGCGCCTGAGCGTCGTGCGCTGATGAGGACAGCGGAAGCAGCGGCCGGGAGGAGAAGCCAGCGCCTCGGTGCACGGGTCCCCTCTCGGTTGCCGCCCGTCCGCCCTACGCGTTGCAGCCTGCGCCTCGGCGGGCGGACCTGCCTGCGAACATGAGTATGACGCAACCCGGTGCCGACGCCTCGCTCAGCAGCGAAGCCCGCCGCGTCCTCGGCGAGGTGACCGCACAGCTAGCGTGCTACGACGAGGCCGTGCGGGGGCTCTGCGCCACGAGCACCGTGCGACACACCAACCACGGCACGTTCAGGACGCTCCCTGACGAGGGGCCAGAGCAAATCGAGGAGCGGATCGACACGCCCGAGGCGCAGATACAGAACGACATGCTGCCTCTCATCGCCGGCTCGTCGTACGAGCGTGAGGAGCTCCCCGCCTCGCACGCCAACGAACTGAGCATCCGGGTTACGAGCTGGGCGAGCGTGCCGGACGACGGGGGAGAGATTGAGGGGGCTGACCTGATGTTCACCCGCGAGCCAGCCCAGCTCGTCCAGGCCATCCTGCATCCTCCGGCCTTCTCCGGCATCGTCGGGTTCATGGTCGAGCACATCTCGAACGAGGTGCTGTTCGGCTACGTGAACGGGGTGCCGCTGCCTGTGAAGACGAGGACGCGCATGCGCAGTCGGGGCATCGGGCGGTTTCGGATCGACCAGGAATCCAGCGCGACGATTCGCTACGAGCCGTGCGGTTGAAGGGGCGTATTTTCTGAGGTGCCGGACCGTTGAAGGGCGTAGCACCGCTACGCCCCCACGTTTCTCATCGAGGCCGAAGCCATGAATCGCTCTCTCCTCTCTCTTCTTCTCGTTCTCCTCTCCATCTCCACCGTGACCGCCCAGTCTGCCGACACCCCCGACCCGCGCACCGTCACGGTCAGCGGCGTCGGGACTATCGATGTGGAGCCGGACGAGGCGACGGTGCAGTTCGCGGTCGTAACGCGGGCCGAGACGGCGGAGGACGCCCGGCGCGAGAACGCCGAGGCCGCCGAGGCCGCGATGGACGCCGTCCGCAGCATGGGCGTCGCCGACCGCAACATGCAGCTCCTCAGCCTCCGGCTCGATGAGGACGTGGAGTTCCGAAACGGGCAGCGCTTCCGCAAAGGCTTTATCGCCCGCCGCGACGTGAAGGTGACGATCGGAGACCCCGGATCGAGTCCGGGGCAGGCCCTCGACCTCGTCCCGCGCGTCGTCGCCGAGGTCGTGCAGCGGGGGGCCAACGAGCTGAACGGGATTCAGTACGGCTTGCAGGACCGGGAGAGCGTAGAAGACCAAGCGCTCCGCGACGCGGTCGCCCGCGCCCGCCAGAAGGCGCAAAACATGGCCGAGGTGCTCGGCGCCCGGCTCGGGCGCGTCGTTCGCATCGCCGAAGGCAACGTCAGCGTGCCCACGCCGCGCCCCGGCGTCTTCGCCCGCGCCGAGATGGCGATGGACACCGCCGACGAGGGCAACCCTGGAGCCTTCGCGGCCGGCGAGATCACCGTTCGCGCCACCGTCACCGTTACCTTCGAGCTAGAGTGACTTCGTGACGCGTGGTACGTGAGGTCGCGCGCCACCGAAGAAGCCAACCTCGCGCATCACGTCTTACGCATCACACTCCCATGCCTGACACCGCCGACCTCGACTTCATGCGCCTCGCCATCGAGCAGGCGAAACTCGCCGTCGGAAAGGGCCAGAGCCCGTTCGGCGCGGTCATCGTCAAGGACGGCCGCGTCGTCTGCGCCGTTCACAACGTCGTCTGGGAGACGACCGACATCACGGCCCACGCCGAGGTCCACGCCCTCCGCGTCGCCTGCGAGGCGCTGGCTACGATCGACCTCTCGGGCTGCACGATCTACTCGTCCACCGAGCCCTGCCCGATGTGCTTCTCGGCCATCCACTGGGCGAACTGCGACCGCATCGTCTTCGGCACTTTCATCGGCGACGCCGACCGGGCGGGGTTCCGCGAACTCGGCATCTCGAACGAGCAGATGAAGTCGCTCGGCGGAGCTACCCTCGCCGTCGAGGGCGGCGTGCTCCGCGACGAAGCGCAGGCGGCGTTCGACCTCTTCGCCACCGTCAGCCAGGACAAACTATACTGATGCCTGAGTTTCCCCGCACCCCGCTCGGCTTCTCGCCCTACTCCGACGAGGAGACCGCCTCGCGCGCCGAGGCGTTCTTCCAGGAGATGGACCGCCGCCGCTCCGTCCGCGACTTCACTGACCGGCCCGTCCCGCGCCGCCTCATCGAGCTGGCGATCCAGACGGCGGGGACCGCCCCGAGCGGGGCGCACAAGCAGCCGTGGACCTTCGTCGCCGTGAGCGACCCCGGGATGAAGCGCCGCATCCGCGAGGCCGCCGAGGAGGAGGAGCGCTCGTTCTACGCCGAGCGGGCCTCGCCCGAGTGGCTCGACGCCCTCGCACCGATCGGGACCGACTGGGAGAAGCCGTTTCTGGAGACTGTGCCGTGGATCGTCGTCCTCTTCGCGCAGAGCACCGGCCTCGACGCGGCGGGCGAGAAGGAGAAGCACTACTACGTGCAGGAGAGCTGCGGCATCGCCGCCGGGCTGTTCATCGCGGCGCTCCACCGGATGGGCCTCGCCACGCTCACCCACACGCCCAGCCCGATGCGCTTCCTGAGCGACCTCCTCGGCCGCCCGAGCCGCGAGCGGCCTTACATCCTCTTCCCCGTCGGCTACCCGGCCGAGGACGCGACGGTGCCCGACTTCGGGCGCAAGACGCTGGACGAGGTGGCCGTCTGGTTCGAGTAGGGCGACGGCAGAGGGCAGGTTTGGAGATCGGGGGGAAATGCGTGATATTCCGGCGTTTTCCTTCACCCAACCCTGCACCGGCATGTCCCCCCGTTACCGCTTCTTGTTCGCTCTAGCGTGCACGTTCGCGCTCGCCCTCCCTGTCCAGGCCCAGCACGCCGCTGACCGCCCCGCTTCGTTCGAGGCCGCCGAGGCGCAGGCCCTCGGCAGCGTCCCTGTCCTCACCATGCCTGCCGTCAACAACGACGCGCTCGTCGCCCGCGACGCGGCCCGCGCCGACGGCAAGGCGGCCCCGCTCCGTTTCGCCGAGCCGTTCGAGGTCGAGGCCTCGACGCGCGGCACCGGGACGTGGGAGACGCTCGCCGACGGCACGCGCCTGTGGCGGCTCCGCATCGCCTCGGCTGGGGCCTACTCGCTCAACCTCGGCTTCAGCCGGTTCCGCCTGCCCGGCGGGGCCGCGCTCTGGCTCTACCCGGCGGGCGAGGCCCCGCACATCCGCGCCTTCACCGCCGCCGACAACGAGGCGCACGGCGAGCTGTGGTCGCCCATCATCCGGGGCGACGAGATCGTGGTCGAGCTGAACCTCCCTCGGACCAAATCGTACGCTGCCGACGACTTCGAGCTTGAGATCGCCCGCGTCAACCACGCCTACCGGCCGGTCGGCATCAGCCGGGCGACGTGGGACGAGACCGACTTCGCCCGCTCCGGCTCGTGCAACGTCGACGTGGTCTGCCCCGAGGGCGACGGCTTCCGCGACATCATCCGCTCGGTCGGGGCCTACTCGGTGGGCGGCATCGACTTCTGCAGCGGCTCGGCGATGAACAACACCGCCATGGACGGCCGCCCGCTCTTCCTCACCGCCGACCACTGCGGCGTCCGCGCCTCGAACGCCGCCAGCACGGTGATCTACTGGAACTACGAGAACTCGACGTGCCGCACACCCGGCTCCCCGGCCAGCGGCGGCCCCGGCGACGGCCCGCGCGACCAGTTCTCCTCCGGCGTGATGTTCATGGACACCTCCGGCGGCGGCACCTCCGGCGGCCCCGACTGGACGATTGTCGAGACCGATGACCCGATCCCGCCGGAGTACAGCGTCTACCTCAACGGCTGGGACCGCCGCGACCAGGCCACGGCCAGCGCGATCGCCATCCACCACCCCGGCGTCGAGGAGAAGCGCATCTCGTTCGAGAACCAGCCCACCTCCATTGACTCCTACCTGGGCAGCTCGGGCAACCCCGCCGGCACCCACCTCAAGGTCGACGACTGGGACCTCGGCACGACCGAGGGTGGCTCCTCGGGCTCGCCGCTGTTCAGCCCCGAGAAGCGCGTCGTCGGCCAGCTCTCGGGCGGCTTCGCGTCGTGCACGAGCCAGACCGCCGACTGGTACGGCCGCATGGCGCGCAACATGACGACCGGGGCCGAGGCCTTCCTCGATCCCGGCAACACCGGCGCCCTGTTCATCGACGGCATGGAGGCCGGCAACCCGCCCGGGCCGATCCAACTCGCCGCCTCGATGACGGCCGACCCCGTCTCCGTCGCGCCCGGCGAGACGACGACCATCACGGTGCAGCTTCGCAACGCCGGCACCGAGACCGGCGAAACGGTGATGTTCGAGAACGTACTTCCCGAGGGCCTGGCCTACGCCGGCAACCTGAGCGCCTCGCTCGGCGAGGCCGGCGAAGAAGGCGGCACCGTCACCTGGACGGTCGACGTGGCCGACGGCGGCTCGGAGACGCTCTCGTTCGACGTGACGGTGGACGAAAACGCTCCGGGCGGTGCGCTCGAGAACGAGGCTCAGGTGGAGCACCCGAGCCTGGCGTTCACGCTCCGCCCCAGCGTGACCCTCAACATCTTCATCGCGCCGGACTTCTTCTACACCAACGACACGGGCCTCGCCATCAGCGACGACGGCTGCCCCAACTTCCAGACCAGCAGCATCGACGTGGCGGACAGCTTCGCCCTGGGCTCGCTGAAAGTCGGGGCGGTGATCGAGCACACGTACCGGGGCGACCTCCGGCTGCTGCTCGAAAGCCCCGAGGGGACCGTCGTCAGCCTCCTCGACCGGGCCGGGACAGGCAGTTTCGGGTCGGACGCACCGAACCTTGACGCGCTCTTCAGCGACACGGGCGCGGCGGGCATCTTCGGGTCGGGTGGCTCTCACGATCCTGGCGCTCCGTTCTTCGAAATCGAAGGCCAGACCGAGCAGGGCGAGCCCGGCACGAACGGCGTGGACCCCCTCTCGGACTTCGCGGGCGAGGACCCGCAGGGGACGTGGACGCTCAGCGTCTGCGACGGGGCCGGGCAGGACACCGGCGCGCTCGACCAGTGGGCGCTCTTCTTCTTCACCGACAACCCGACGGACCTCGAAGACGAGGCAACGCTGGCAGGCGCGTACCGCCTCGACGCGGCCTATCCGAACCCGTTCTCCGGCTCGGCGGAGGTCCGCTTCGCCGTGCGCGAGGCGCAGACCGTCCGCGCCGAGGTCCTCGACCTCCTCGGGCGGCGCGTCCAGACGCTCCTCGACGCGCCCGTGCCGGCAGGCGTCACGCACACGCTTCGCCTGGACGGCACCGCGCTCGCGGGCGGGACGTACGTCGTCCGCCTCACCGGCGAGTCGTTCACCGCCAGCCGCAAGGTGGTGGTGGTGAAGTAAGCAGCCTCGCAGGCCGCTCGACACACGAGCGCCCCGGCGGCCGATGGGCTACCGGGGCGCTCGTGCGATCCGGCGAACCGTGCGATCCGGCGAACCGTGCGATCCGGCGAACCGTGCGATCCGGCGAACCGTGCGGTCAGGGGCCGGCGTCCCCGGTGTGGGCGTCGAGCCAGGCCACGAGGTCGCCGAGCACGACGTGTCGCTCGGGCTCGTTCATCGTCTCGTGGTAGAGGTCGTCGTAGAGGTTGAAGGTCTTGTCCTCGGACGGGGCGTGCTCGTAGAGCCACTGGCTGCCGGCGGGGTCGGTGATGCGGTCGGCGGCCCCGTGGAAGAGGTAGAGCGGCAGCGTGAAGGCCCCGATGTGGCTCGGCATCTCCTTCGTGACGCGCAGGGTCTCGGCCCCGGTGCGGGCGCGCACGCCGCCGGTGTAGGTCAGCGGGTCCTGCTCGTAGCCGCGCACGACGCCAGGGTCCCGCGAGAGGTGCTCCGTGTTGAGCTTGGTGGTGGCCAGCGTCGGCGTGAAGCGGCTGACGGTGCCGGCCAGCTTCTGGAGGACCGGGGAGAGGTCGGCCGGGATGCGCAGCGCGGCCGACGACAGGAGGAGGCCAGCCAGGCCGCCGGTGCCGTACAGGGCGACGTAGCGCGCCGCGATCAGGCCCCCGAGCGAGTGGCCGAGCAGGAAGACCGGCTTCGCGGCCGCCTCGTGGACGTGCTCCAGAAAGAGCCCGAGGTCGGCGACGTAGGCGTCGAACGACTCGACGTAGGCGCGCGGCTCGCCCTCGGAGCGCCCGTGCCCGCGCAGGTCGAAGGCGTAGACCTCGTAGTCGCTCAGCATCAGGTGCGCCGCGACGTGGGCGAAGCGCCCGCTGTGGTCGGCGATGCCGTGGACGATCACGACGGCCGCCTTCGGGTGGTCGTGGGGCACCCAGCGGCGCGTGGCGAGGGTGAGGCCGTCGTCCGTGCGGAACGTGCCAGCGTCGTGCTGCATCTTGCGATTGGCGAGGGTCGAAGGGCGAGGGTCGAGTGGTTAATATCCCGCTGCCCACTCGCTCTTCGCCACCCACCACTCGACATTCATCACTCGCCGCTCGACATTCCCATGACCGTCACCGAAACCACCGCCACGCCGGACACCGTGCTCGCCTCCATCGACGAGGGCCTCCGCGCCCTGCAGCACGAGGGCCTGGAGCCGCGCACGGTCCTCGTCGGGCCGGCCGCGTACGGGATGCTCTGCGACGCCATCGCCCGGCAGTTCAACCGAACGCCGGGCCGCTTCGAGACGTACCAGTACCTCACGATCGTCCTCGACCCGTTCCGCGCCGACACCGTCTGCGTGCTCCCCGCTCCCGGCGACCTCGCCGACGGCGTCCGCGGCGTGCGGGTCTAATCGAGGATGAGAGCGCAAACCATGCGTACCCCCTACACTCACCCTCTCACTCCCAACCGTGTACCCATGAAAGCCACCTGGAACGGCACCATCCTCGCCGAGAGCGACGCCACGGTCGTCATCGAAGGCAACCACTACTTCCCGCCCAGCGCGCTGAAGCGCGAGCATTTCCGCGAGACCAGCCACCACACCACCTGCCCCTGGAAGGGCACCGCGAGCTACTACACCGTCGAGGCCGGCGGCGAGACCAACGAGAACGCCGCGTGGTTCTACCCCGACCCGAAGGACGCCGCCGCCGAGATCAAAGACCACGTCGCCTTCTGGCGCGGCGTCGAGGTGACGGGGTAGGCGCGGAGGTTCGGAAGAGCGGAGGCAGGGAAGACGGGCAGGGCCGACCGGAGGAGAGCGCTCTCCCGCTCTTCCTTCCACCCTTCCACGCCCACCCGGACCGGCCGCTGGCAGAGTTGGCATGTTTGGGATATATTCCCGGCTCTAGTCGAGACCGGGGGCTCGCGGAAAACCGGTCTCGTTCGAGTGATCAAAGAGCTAGAGGGGGACGTATGCGTGTGCGGTATCTGTTGGTGGTCGCCGTCCTGTGGGCCGGCGCAGGGGACTTGGCTGAGGCTGAGCCTCGCGGGGGAGAAGACGGGTCCTACGCGGAGAGCCGGACGTTCCGGCTGAAGCCGACCCGCGACGGCGGGTTCTCGCTGACGTGCGACGTGGAGGTGGCCTACACCTTTCACTCGGAGCGGTCGACGCGGGACCGCGTTTTCTTCGTCCCCGAACCGTTCTACGCCGAGGTCTCGAAGCTGCGCGGCGAGCTCGGCGGCGAGCGCCTGCCCGGCTACCGCATCGGGGTGCAGGTGCCGGAGTACCAGGACGTGTTCATGACGAGCGGGCGCGTGCACTACCTCGAGTTCCCCGACGACCTGGAGCCCGGCGACGTGGCGCGCTACTCGTACCGCGAGTCGTACGACGACGTGGCCTACCTGCCGGTCCTCAAGGTCCCCAACGCCGACCACCTCAGCAGCTACCACGTCACGATCGAGCACCCGGACGACGTGGAGGTGGACTTCTCGTTCTTCTACCCGCGCGAGACCCTCGCGCCGGACATCGACCGGTCGAACAAGAAGCGCACGGAGCTCCGGTTCCACGGGCTCGGCAGGAGCGACGGGCTGCCGTACTTCCCGTTCGACCACTTCCAGGCCGCCGTCCTCGTGCAGATCACCCAGGGCGGGGTGCCTGTGACGCCGAACGCCACCGACGCCTTCGGCGCGTGGTACCGCGACCTGGTCGGTGACCTGGGCGGCGACGGCCTCGCGGCGGTCGCGGCGGAGCTGGAGCGCGAGACGCCGCGCCAGACCGTCGCCGCCATCCACGACCACGTCCGCTCCTCGATCCGCTACGTGGCCGACGAGCGGGCCGAGAACGCGATCGTCCCGCGCCCGCCCGGCACCGTGCTCGCCAACGGCTACGGCGACTGCAAGGACCGCGCGTTCCTCGTCGCGGCCCTCGCCCGCGAGCTGGGCCTGGACGTGGACGTGGTGCTCGTCTCCACCGGCCCGGTGCCGGAGTTCGAGGGCACCCACGTCGGGCTCTACGACCACGTCATCTCCCGGTTCGAGGACGGGGAGGGCACGGTGTTCTTCGATCCCACCCACCGCTACGTCCCGTTCGGTGCCCTCCCCGAGTCCGACGTCGACGCCTCAGCGCTCGCCATCGGGGCGAGCGGCAGCTGGAAAGGCCGGGTGCCCGCGCCGCCGTCCGGGGCCCTGGTCGAGATCGCCGTGACCGGCAGCCTCGCGGCACCGGCCGAGGCCCGGGCCGAGGTCACGGTCCGGGGCGGCTTCGCGGCCGAGCTGCACCGGCTCCAGGCCGAGGGGACCGACCTCGAGATGGAGAACTTCCTCTCGGTCGCGGCGACGGAGCCGCTCCGCAAGCTGTCGCTCGACCACTTCATCCCGCTCGACGTCGGCCCCGACGCGGCGACGTTCTCCGCCGTGGCCGACCTCTCCGACTTCGTCGTGGCGTCGCCGACGCGGCGCTACGTGCCGCACACGCCCTTCCGCACCGTCGATCCCGACGTGATGGAGCGGGCCGAGGACGACTACGCGCTCTACTTCTCGGGCCGCCCGCACCTCCGCCTCACGCTCGACCTGGAGACGCCGGACTTCGCGGCGGCCGAGGAGCGCGTCGAGGTCGGCGGCAGCGGCCCGCTGCACTTCGAGGCGGCGCTGTCCGCGCCCGAGGCGGGCCGCACGCGCATCGAGTACGCCTTCCACCACCGGGCCAAGAGGCTCAGCGGTGACAGCAAGGCGCAGTACCTCGCCGCGGCCGGCCAGTACCTCGACGCCCGGCGCGGGATGTTCATCCTCCGGCCGCTCGAAGACGCACCCGCCGAAGACGCACCCGCCGAAGACGCCGACCTGGACTCGGGCCGCCCCTAGTTCACGGCTCAACGCACCCTCCGCTCACGCTTCCTGACTTGGTCTCTATGCCTGCTCGCCGTCTGCTTTTCTTCCCGCTCGCCGCCCTGCTGCTCCTGACCGGCTGCGTAACCTCTGGCCGCTCGGCCTTCATCCAGCGCGACGTTGCCGCCTTCGCGCCCGCGGACTCCGTGGACGTCGAGGCGTACCAGGCCGAGTACGAAGGGCACGAGGGCGTCTTTACGCACTGGGAGCAGACGGCAGAGCACGTCGTGACCACCAGCATGAGCGCGGTGCCGAACTGGCACTACTACCGGGACACCCGCATCCGCTACGTCATCCTCGACCCGGAGGCGGAGTGGCTGGCCACGTTCCGCACCGAGGTCGAGCCCGGCGGGCAGTTCGAGGGCGTGGCGATCCGGGTCACGTCGCCGGACGGCTCGGTCAGCGTGTTCTCCGAGGGCAACCTGGCCAAGGAGGAAAGCTCGGGCAAGACCGTCTACAAGATGGCCTACCCGAACGTCGAGGCCGGGACGGTCGTCGAGGAGAACGTCCGCGTCCGGTACAAGGCAGGGATGCAGTTCACGCCGCCGCTCGAGTACGACATCCCGCTCCAGTCCTCGATCCCGATCGAGCGCCTGTCCTACCGCTTCGGCTACCCGTCGTGGTGGGCGCTCAAGCTCAAGCAGGTCGAGACGGGGCGCACCCCGGCCTTCGACACCGAGTACGACGAGGAGCAGAAGAAGACCTTCCTCGTCCACAAGGCGCTCGACGTGCCGGCGGTCGCCGACGAGGTCTACGCGCCGTACTTCAAGGAGCGGGCCGAGTACCTCGCCTTCCAGATCACGGAGTTGAAGCTCGGCTCGCTGGACTACACCGCGCGGGCGAGCTGGGAGGAGATGGCCGACGGCTTCAAGAAGTACGCCTTCCGGCGCGGCGGCTTCTTCTCGAACCCCGTCCGCCGGGCCCTCGATGACCTCGACCTCCAGGGGCTGAGCGACGAGGAGAAGCTCGACCTCATCGTCACCTACGTCCAGACGACGATCGAGCCGGGGAGCAGCAGCAAAGACGATTTCAACACCGTCCTCAAGGAGCAGCGCGGGAGCGTCTACCTCATCACGGGCCTGGCCCAGGCGATGCTGGAAGAGGCCGGCGTCCCGGCGACCTACGTGCTGATCCACTCCGCCCGCGACGGCTACTTCGACCGGAGCTACATCACGGGGAGCCAGCTCTACATCCCCGCCGTGGCCGTCGAGATCGAGGGCCGGGACCGCGTGGCGTTTCCCTGGGTGGAGGGACTTCCGGTCACGCACGTCCCCGAGCACTTCCAGGGCCAGGCGGCGATGCAGATCGACGCCGACGGCTTCGCGGGGTTCATGGTGGTCCCGACCGGGAACGCGGCCGACAACGCCACGGAGGAGAACTTCACCGTCGCGCTCGACGAGGACGGCGTCGTGGAGGTCGAGGAGGAGCGCGTCTTCCGGGGGTCGGCGGCCTACGCGCTCCGCACGGCGCTCCGCGACCTGGAGGACGACGAGCGCGACGAGGTGGTCGAGGAGCTGCTGACCTACACCGACGGCGAGGTGCAGGACCTGGAATACACCATCGACAACGAGGGGGCTCCGAAGCAGCCGCTCGTGATCCGGCTGACGTACGGCATCGACAACCTCGTCACGGTGACGCCGGAGGAGGTGCTCTTCCAGACCGGCGGGCTGTTCTCGCCGGCCTCCAGCGTCAGCCTCAAGGTGGACACCGAGGAGCGCGAGAGCCCGATCCGCATCTACTACGACGAGGTCCAGAACAAGCGCATCGAGCTTCGCTATCCGGCCCACTGGAGCCTCGCCACCGAACTGGACGAGGTCGCCGTGGAGAACCAGTTCGGCACGCTCGCCAGCCGGTACACGGTCGGCGACGGCCGGATGGAGGCCGACTACGCGCTCACGCTGCGGCAGTCTGAGGCGCCGCCGTCCGACTTCGGGACGCTGCTCGACCTCACCGGCAGCCGCTCCCGCCTCAACCTCCCGACCCTCGTGTTCTCCGTCGAGTCGTAGCCCGCGGGGACGGCCCGGCGGCGCTCACCCGGCCCAGCCGCGCGCCCGCTCGACGGCACGCTGCCAGGCGCGGAGGAGCGGCGCGCGCGCGGCCTCCGGCATCTGCGGCTCGAACCGGGCCTCGGCCGTCCACGGCGCGTCGGGCGCGTACACCCCGGCGGCGAGGCCGGCGAGGCGGGCCGCGCCCCACGCCGTCGTCTCGACGTTCGCCGGGCGCTCGACCGCGACGCCGAGCATGTCGGCCTGGAACTGCATGAGGAAGCCGTTGGCCGCCGCGCCGCCGTCGACGCGGAGGGCAGCGAGCGCCTGCCCGGCGTCGGCCTCCATCGCGGCGAGCACGTCGCGGGTCTGGAAGGCGAGGCTCTCCAGCGTAGCCCGGACGAGGTGCGCCCGCGTCGTCCCCCGCGTGAGGCCGAAGACGGCGCCGCGCGCGTGCGGGTCCCAGTGCGGCGCCCCGAGCCCGGTGAACGCCGGGACCACCACGACCCCGTCCGCGTCCGGCACGCTCGCCGCGAGCGCCTCCGAGTCGGCGGCGGTCTCGACGAGGCCGAGCTCGTCGCGGAGCCACTGCACGGCCGCCCCGGCGACGAAGACGGACCCTTCGAGCGCGTAGACAGGATTGTGGCCGCCTGGCCCGTCGCCGAGGTCCCAGGCAACCGTCGTCAGCAGGCCGTGCTCGGAGGGGACCGGCTCGGAGCCCGTGTTCATCAGCATGAAGCAGCCGGTGCCGTAGGTGTTCTTCGCCGTCCCCGGCTCCAGGCACGCCTGGCCGAAGAGCGCCGCGTGCTGGTCCCCCGCGACCCCGCCGATCTTGACCGGCTCGCCGAAGAGGGCACCCTCGGTCTCGCCGATGAATCCGCTGCTCGGGACGATTTCCGGCAAGACAGCGCGAGGGATGTCGAGCGCATCGAGAAGCGTGTCGTCCCAACTCAGCCGGTGGATATCGAAGAGGAGCGTGCGTGAGGCGTTCGTGACATCCGTCGCGTGGGTGCGCCCGCCGGTGAGCTTCCAGGCGAGCCACGCGTCGACCGTGCCGAAGGCGAGGTCGCCGCGCTCGGCGCGTGCGCGGGCCCCGTCGACGTGGTCGAGGAGCCAGGCGAGCTTGGTGCCGGAGAAGTAGGGGTCGGCGCGGAGGCCGGTCGTGCGGCGGAGGTGGTCGCCGTGGGCGGCGCGGAGGCGCTCGCAGTAGTCCACCGTCCGGCGGTCCTGCCACACGATGGCGCGGTGGACCGGCTCGCCCGTGGCCCGGTCCCACAGGACGGTCGTCTCGCGCTGGTTCGTGATCCCGATGGCCGCGATGTCGCCCGCCCCGAGGCCCGCTTCGCGGAGGGCCTGCTGCGCCGTCGCGAGTTGGCTCTCCCAGATGTCGACGGCGTCGTGCTCCACCCAGCCCGGCCGGGGGAAGTGCTGGGCAAACTCCTGCTGGGCGCGGGCGACGACGCGGCCCGAGGCGTCGAAGACGAGAGCGCGGGAGCTGGTCGTGCCCTGGTCCAGGGCGAGGAGGTGGGACACGGTCGGAGGACGGTGAGACAGAAGACGGTGAGACGGTGGGCAGAAAATAGCGAACCCAGCGTGCGCGTTTGGCGGGCAGCGCGTCTCCCCGGTAGCCATGGCGCGCCCGCTAGCGTGGATTTGCCTACGGCGAGTCCTCGATGCTCCTCCCACTCCTCCCATTCCATCCGCATCCTCTACGCCCTCCTCTTCCCCAAGCTCCAGTGAACTCCGGGGGTGCGCGTTGACACCGCCTCAGCGGAGGCGGTATGTTGCACCGCTCGTTTTGCTCTATCCCATGCGTTTTCTTCGGCACTCTGCGATACAGCGCGTCCTCAGCGCGGGCCTTCTGCTCGGGCTCGGGCTGTGGCTCGTGGCCCCGGCGACGGGCGCGGCGCGGCCGGTGGCTGCACCGCCCGGCGCGCCGCCGACGGTAGAGGCCGCCTTCGAGCAGGCTCTCGCGGCGGCAGCGGACGCCCGCACGCCCGAAGCGTTCGTCGCCGCCTTCGCCGAAGCCCTCAGTGCGGAGCCGGACCTCGCCCAGTTCCTCGACCAGCGAGGCGGAGCCGAGCTGCTCCTGTCGATCCTCTACGGGCACCTCCTCCAAGCCTTCGGGCACGACCGCGGCGTCGTGGCGGCCCCGGCCCCGCCGGTCGCCGCGCCTGCGGGTGGGACCTCCAGCCTGGCCGCCAAGCTGCTCCACGCCCAGGCCCTCGCGCCGAGGCCGGTCGCGATCGCTCCGGCTTCGTCCTGTCCCGACACCGTCGTCCCGCTCGCCGTCCTCTCGGCGGCGCAGCCGCTCGGCCCTTAGCCGAGCCGTCCCATCGCCGGCTGTCTGCCGGTGCCTCTGGCCTGCACGTCTAGGGTGCGGGCCCTCCTCGTCTGGAAGCCGCGTGCTTCCTCGGGCCCTCCCCGGCGGAGGCCCGGCCCCCGACCCAAGACCCCAGACGTACCCATGCAAGAGAACGGTTTTAAGCTATTCGCCACGCTCGCCTTCCTGTCGCTGTCGCTGTGGTACCTCTTCCCGACGCTCCAGAGCTACTTCACGGAGAACCGGATTGAGGCCATGGAGGAGACCGAGCGCACGGACTACCTCAACGCGAACTACACCGAGATCCGCGACCTGCGCGAGCGGGCGCTCAAGCTCGGCCTCGACCTCCAGGGCGGGATGCACGTCACGCTCGAGGTGCGCATGGACGCCCTCGTGCGCGCCCTCGCCACCGACACCGACCCGGCCTTCGACCAGGCCCTCACCGCCGCCCGCGAGGCGTCCGACGCGGGCGACGACGACTTCGTCGCCACCTTCGTCGAGGTCTTCGAGGAGCAGGACCCCAACGTCCGCCTCTCGCGCTACTTCCGCTCGACCGGGGCCGACATCACGCGCCGCTCTGAGAACGGCGAGGTGGCGTCCTACCTCCAGTCCGAGGCCGACGAGGCCGTGCAGCGCGCCGTCTCGATCGTCCGTGAGCGCGTCGACCGCTACGGCGTCAGCGAGCCGTCGATCCAGCGCCAGGGCTCGCGCCGCATCGTCGTCGAGCTGCCCGGCGTGGACGACCCGCAGCGCGTCCGCGACCTCCTGCGCGGCACGGCCCGCCTGGAGTTCCGCCTGATGGCCGACCCGACCGAGCTAACCGCCTCGCGCAACCGGATCATCGGCTACTTCGACGCCCTCGGGGCCGAGGACGAGACCTCCGCGCTCGACACGACGACGCTCGAAGCAGCCGACCTCGCCGAAGCCGACGCGGTGGAGACCGACGACCTCGCCGAGGCCGATACCGGGGCTGCCGACGTGGACGACCTCCTCGGCTTGGACGAGGCGGTCGATGAACTCGACAACGCGCTCCTGCGGGTGCTCTCGCCGCTGGGCGGGGAGAGCGTCATCTTCGGTGCCGTCGCCGAGCGCGACACGGCCGAGGCCGGCTCCCTGCTCCGCCGCGCCGAGGTGCTGGCGCTCCTGCCGCCGGGCATCCGCCTCGTCTACGACGCCAAAGCCGAGGGCCAGACCGAAGCCGGCGAGGACGTGTTCTACCTCGTCGGCGTGCGCGGCGGCGACCCCGAACTGACCGGCGAAGTCATCACCGAGGCCGGGCCGAGCTTCGACCCGTTCACCAACGAGCCGGAGATCTCGCTCACGATGAACGCCGAGGGTGCCCAGACCTGGAGCCGCCTCACCGGCGCGAACGTCGGCAAGCCCGTCGCGATCGTGCTCGACAACGTCGTCTACTCGCGCCCGACGATCATCGACAAGATCCCCGGCGGGCGCACCTCGATCACCGGCGTGACGCGCCAGGACCAGGAGGACGTCGTGACCGTCCTCAAGTCCGGCTCGCTGCCCGCGCCGGTAGACATCGTCGAGGAGCGCACCGTCGGGCCGAGCCTCGGCGCGGCCTCGATCCGGGCGGGGACGGTCTCGATCCTCGTCGGGCTCGGGCTCGTGGCGATCTTCATGATCTTCTACTACCGCACCGCCGGCATGGTGGCCAACCTCGCCCTGCTGCTGAACATCCTGTTCATCTTCGGGATTCTGGCGGCCTTCCGGGCGACGCTCACGCTCCCCGGCATCGCCGGCATCGTGCTCACGATCGGCATGGCGGTCGACGCCAACGTGCTCATCTTCGAGCGCATCCGGGAGGAGATGGCGAGCGGGAAGACGCTCAAGGCTGCCATCGACGGGGGCTACGCGAAGGCGCTCTCGGCGATTGCCGACGCCAACATCACGACGTTCTTTGTCGGCGTGATCCTCTACTCGTTCGGCGTCGGCCCGATCCAGGGCTTCGCCGTCACGCTGATGGCGGGCATCCTGTCGTCGCTCTTCACCGCGATCGTCGTGACCCGCATCGTCTTCGACTACTTCGTCGCCGAGCGCCGCAGCGCGGTCGCCTTCGGCTGACCCGCCTCCGAATCTTTTGTACGGGCGGGTCTCAGACCTGCCCGTACGAATCCTCAATTGGAAACACCATGCGCATTTTCGAAAACACCAGCTTCGAGTTCATCCCGAAGCGCCGGACGGCCTACCTCATCTCCGGCACCCTCATCGTCCTCAGCATCTTCGCGCTCGTCACGCGCGGGCTCGAGACCGGGATCGACTTCCAGGGCGGCACCGAGTTCGTCATCGAGACGGGCGAGGCACTCCCGATTCCCGGCGTCCGCGACGCCCTCGCCTCGGCCTTCGGCGGCGTCCAGCCCGAGGTCAAGACCTACGACAACGACGAGACCCTCCTCATCCGCACGACGGCCGGCGGCGACAACATCGACGCCCTCCAGAGCAACGCGGTCAACGCGATGCAGGCGGCGTATCCCCAGGCTACGGTCAACGTCGTCAAGATCGACTCCGTCGGGCCGCGCTTCGCCGACGACCTCAAGCGCGGCGCGATCTGGGCGGTCCTTGCCTCGCTCGGCGTGATCTTCCTCTACATCATGCTCCGCTTCGAGTGGCGCTTCTCGGCCGGGGCCGTGGCGGCGCTCGCGCACGACGTGACGATCACCCTCGGCATCTTCGCGATGTTTCACCACCTGCTGCCGTTCTCGCTCCAAATCGACCAGGCCATCATCGCGGCGCTGCTGACGATCGTCGGCTACTCGCTCAACGACACGGTCGTCGTCTTCGACCGCATCCGCGAGTACACCAACCTGTTCAAGACTGAGGACTACGCGAAGGTCGTCGACCGCTCGATCAACTCGACGCTCTCGCGCCCGCTCGTCACCTCGGGCACGACGCTGATCGTGGTGCTGACGCTGTTCATCTTCGGCGGCGAGGTGCTGCGCGGGTTCGCCTTCGCGCTCATTGTCGGCGTCGTCATCGGGACCTACTCGTCGGTCTTCGTCGCCTCGCCGGTGCTCGTCGAGCTGAAGCAGCGCGCCCTCGCCGCGAAGGCGGCCTAAGTGCTGTGACGAGCTCCCGTTGACAGGTAGGTCATCCTGAACGTGGTTCAGACCGCGCAGCAGCGGCGCAGCCCATCTACGGGCCACGCCCCAGATCCCGGATCGGGGTCCGGGATGACAAAGAAGAAAGCCTGTCCGTCTCAACGTGCCAGAGGACTAAGCTGCCGTGTGGTATCGGCACGCGGCGCGTACCTTTGTTCACCGCGTGCCGTACCTTCCTCCACTCCGCTCCGGTCCACCCACCTCTCGAAGCCCATGCGATTCAAAACCGAAGAGCGCTACAACGCGGTCGTCCTCCAACTCAAAGGTGACGTGATGGGCGGCCCGGACGGCGCGAAGCTGCACGACCAGCTCCGCGAGCTCAAGGAGGCCGGTCAGCAGAACCTCGTGATCGACCTCTCGAAGGTCCGCTTCATGAACTCCAGCGGTCTCGGCATGCTCATCGGCGGCCTCGCCACCATGCGCAACGCCGGCGGCGACCTCCGCCTCGCCAACGCCACCGACCGCATCCAGTCGCTGCTGATGATCGCCAAGCTGCTGACGGTCTTCAAGCACTACGAGTCGGTCGACGAGGCCGTGGAGAGCTACAACGAGGAGCCGGCAGGCGACGCTGCCGCCGAAGGCTAGGTCCTCACTAGCGTTTTGTGATAGAGGCGGCGGGGCCGGGCCTCGCCGCCTTCGTTTTTGCGTGTTGCCACCCCGGAGGGGTTTGATTAATCAAATCCCTACGGCCGATCTCAACCGCCGAACCATGCCTGTTACAATTGTCATCGGAAGCCAGTGGGGCGATGAGGGAAAGGGCAAGGTCGTGGACCTGCTCGCGCCCGACGTAGACATCGTCGCCCGCTACCAGGGCGGCGCCAACGCCGGCCACACGATTGCGTGGGACGACAAGAAGTTCGTCCTCCACCTCATCCCGAGCGGCATCTTCCACGCCGGCACGACCTGCGTCATCGGCAACGGCGTCGTGATCGACCCGGTGGCGCTGATGAAGGAGATCAGCACGATCAAGGAGCTGGGCTTCGAGGTCGAGGGGCGGCTGTTCATCAGCCACAACGCGCACCTCATCATGCCCTACCACAAGGCCGTCGAGCAGGCGCGCGAGCGCTACCGCGACGCCGGCGCGATCGGCACGACGGGGCGCGGGATCGGCCCGGCCTACGTAGACAAGTTCGCCCGCACCGGCATCCGCGTCGTCGACCTCCTCGACCGCGACGTGCTCCGCCGCAAGCTGAAAGATGCCATCGACGAGAAGAACGCGATCCTACGCGGGGTCTACGACGCCGAGACGCTCGACGTGGACCAGATGATCGAGGAGTACGTCGCCTTCGACCACGAGATCGACCCCTTCGTCAAGAACACGACGGAGTACCTGAACGCCGCGCTGAAAGACGGGCAGCGCGTCCTCGCCGAAGGTGCGCAGGGCAGCCTGCTCGACGTGGACTTCGGGACCTACCCCTTCGTGACGAGTAGCCACCCGACGGCCGGCGGGTGCTGCACCGGCCTCGGCGTCCCGCCGACGGCCGTCGACCGCGTGATTGGGATCGTCAAGGCCTACTCGACGCGCGTCGGCAACGGGCCCTTCCCGACCGAACTCGACGGCGACGCCGAGCACGATCCGGCGGGCATCGGGCAGAAACTCCGCGACGTGGGACAGGAGTACGGCGCGACGACGGGCCGCCCCCGCCGCTGCGGCTGGCTCGACCTCGTCGCGCTCCGCTACACGACCGCCGTCAACGGCTTCACCGACCTCGCCGTCACCAAGCTCGACGTGCTCGCCGGGCTGGACGAGCTCAAGGTCTGCACCCGCTACCGCATCGGCGGCAAGGAGACCGACCGCTTCCCGAACGACCTCGCCACGCTGGAGCGCGCCGAGCCGGTCTACGAGAGCTTCGCCGGCTTCGGCGACGTGACCGGGGCCGACTCGCTGGACGCGCTGCCCGGCACGGCCCGCGACTACCTCGGCTTTATGTCTGACTTCCTCGACGTACCGATTGCGATGGTCTCGACGGGCCCGAAGCGCTCGGAGACGCTGCGCGTCTGAGGCGTGGAAGAGTGGAGGAGCGGAAGACAGGGGGCCGACTGCGTCTGATTTTAGTCGTGTGGTCCAATTTTGCTCGCAACGGCCTCTGGTAGAAAACTACCACAGCAGTCATCCCGGACTCCGATCCGGGACCCACCGGCCAGCACCCCTGTGGGTCCCCGCCGGAGCCTGTCCTGAGCGCAGTCGAACGGGCGGGGATGACGTGTGTTGGGGGTTGGAGCCTGGAGGTGTCTCCTCGGGTGCATGCCTTCCCGCGTCAGCGCCTGTGCGGGGATGACTGTTGAAGAGGGTGCAGGGAGACCTGAGTGTGTGGGGAGGTACATCCACCCTCGACCGAGGCGTTACGCCAGTATCTTCCGCTCTTCCTCGCCTCCGCTCCTCCGCTCATGAAGGCGTACCGCACGTCCGTCAAGATCAAGCTCGGCCTTATCGTGGCCGCCGTGCTCATCGCGGTCGCGTCGCTGTGGTACACGAACGACCTCGCCAACCGGCTGATGCGGCAGGAGCAGGAGGCGATCCAGCTCTGGGCGCGGGCCATCGAGTACCAGACCCAGGTCGACTCCGAGAACCCGTACCAGGACGCCTTCGCCCAGCTCGAAGGGCTGCTGCGCGGACCTGCGGCGGAGCCGCTGCCGCGACGCTCGCTCGACTCGCTCCGGGCCGCCCTCCAGTGGGCGCGCTCGATGCCCGCCTCGGACGAGATCAACTTCGTCTTCAACGAGATCGTCCAGCCCGAGCGCTTCTACGTCCCCGCGATCATCACCGACACCACGCTCAGCCTCGTCGTCACGAGCCGCAACGTGGACGTGGATTCGTCGCGGACCCAGGAGCAGATCGACGCCGACCTGCTGCGCGAGGCTGCCGCGTTCGACGCCATCCACCCGCCGATCCGGCTCGACCTCGGCGACGGGCTCGACGTACAGCTCATCCACTACGGCGAGAGCGACACCGTCCGCACGCTTCGGTGGTTTCCGTTCGTGCAGTTCCTCTTCGTCGGCCTCTTCATCCTCGTCGGCTACCTCGGGTTCAGCTACGTCCGGCGGAGCGAGCAGTCGAGCCTCTGGGTCGGGATGGCGAAGGAGGCGGCGCATCAGCTCGGCACGCCGATCTCCAGCATCATGGGCTGGACCGAGCTCCTCCGCGCGGGCAACGGCGTCCCCAACGCGCAGGTCGCCGACGAGCTCGACAAGGACGTCGGCCGCCTCCACCGCGTCGCCGACCGGTTCCAGAAGATTGGCTCGGTCCCAGCGCTGGAGGCGCAGCCGCTCGCGCCGGTCACCGAGTCCATCGCCGACTACGTCCGCCGCCGCCTCCCGTCGGCCGGGCGCCGGGTGGAGCTGGAGGTGGACGTGCCGCCTGGCCTCTGGGTCTCGGCCAACCGCGAGCTGTTCGAGTGGGTCGTCGAGAACCTCCTCAAGAACGCGCTCGACGCCCTCGAGGGCGAGGCCGGGACGATCACCGTCCGGGGCTACCGAACGCCGGGCCGGGCGGGGACCGTCACGCTCGACGTGCGCGACACCGGCAAGGGCATCGAGCGCAGCGCCGCCCGTCACGTCTTCCGCCCCGGTTTCTCGACTAAGCAGCGCGGGTGGGGCCTCGGCCTGAGCCTCGCCAAGCGGATCGTCGAGGACTACCACGGCGGCACGCTGACGCTCGCCGAGACGCGCCCCGGCCAGGGCACCACGTTCCGCATCGTCCTCGCCGAGGCCGAGCCGGTCGCCGACGCTGCGGCCGAGCCGCACCCGGAAGCGTTCAGCCCGCGCCCGGTTTCGTAAGCGACGCGCCGTTTCCTACCGCACCGCCTAACCTTTCTCTTTCGCATGGACAGCGCCCTCATTCCCATTACCTCCGCCGACCACCTGCCTGGCGAGACCATCGTCGACCACATCGACGTGGTCTACGGCAACACGGTCCGCGCCAAGCACCTCGGCCGCGACATCATGGCGGGGCTCAAGACGGTCGTCGGAGGCGAGATCCGGGGCTACACCGAGATGCTCCGCGAGGCCCGCGACGAGGCCCTGGACCGCATGAAGGAGGACGCCCTCGACCTCGGGGCCGACGCCGTGATCAACGTCCGCTTCACGACGAGCATGGTGATGCAGGGCATGGCCGAGATGCTGGCCTACGGCACGGCGGTCCGGCTCAAGGACTGACGCCGAGGAGGCGCGGGCTGGAGCCGTCAGGCGAAGGGTACGTCGTAGCTTACCCAAAACGGAACCAAAGCGGTGACTCTAGTGGCCTCGCTCACGCTCAAAGGCATCCCCGACGACACGCTCGCCCGGCTCCGCAAGCGGGCCGCGTCCGAGCGCCGCAGCCTCAACCAGCAGGCCATCTGGCTGCTGGAGGCTGCGCTCGACGAGCCGCGCCCGAGCTTTCGCGAGGCGCACGAGGCGTTCACCGAGAAATACGGTCCCTCGCCGTTCGACGATGAGACGTTCGACGAGGTGTTTGGAAACCTGCAAGACCAGGGTCTAGGTCGGCCCTCGCCGTTCGAGGACGAGGCAGACGCGTGATCCGCTACCTCCTCGATACCAACATCGTCTCCGAACCGACACGGCAGCGACCGGCCCCGCAGGTGCAGGCGCGGGTTGAGGCGCACGCGCAAGAGGCAGCCGTGGCCAGCGCGGTCTGGCACGAACTGCTCCACGGGCTCGAACGGATGCCGACCGGGCGAAAGCGAGAGTTTCTCGCCCGCTATCTCTTCAGCGTGGTGCGCCCGGCGATGCCTATCCTCTCGTTCGACGCAGACGCTGCCGAGTGGCTAGCCCGGGAGCGTGCGCGGCTCGAAGCGCTGGGGAAGCCCCGCCCCGCGCTCGGTGGAATCGTCGCTGCCATAGCCGCCACGCGCGGCCTCATCCTCGTCACCCGCAACACCGGCGACTTTGAGGGCTACCAGGGCCTCCACGTCGAGAACTGGTTCGCCTCCTGAGTCTGCGATGCCTCCGATGTCGGACGAAGAAAAGCAGGCGCCGCTTGAGGCCGACACGGTGACAGAATGTCCGCGGCTTGGTCCCATCGCCGTGGCGCTCGGTGCGGTCCGGCTCGTGTCGGTGCTGCTCGTCGTCGCGCTCGGTACGGTCTTCGTGCTGCTCGTGGGATGGGTGCGCGTTCGCGGAGTTCGGCTTGGCGGGTGGATCGTGATGGGCATGGCGCACGTCACCTGGGCGATCTTCGGCGTCCGGATCCGGTGCGACGAGGTCGGGCGGCTGCGGTCGCATCGCGGATTCCTCTTTCCGAACCACCGCTCCTACGCCGACATCGCGGTGCTGCTTCACCTCTTCCCAGTGCGGTTTCTGAGCCAGCACAAAGTCGAGCGGATGCCCTTCATCGGGTGGCTGGCGAAGGCGGTCGGGACGGTCTTCGTTAACCGCGAGAGCAAGGCGTCGCGGGCCGAGGCGCGGCGCGAGCTGGCCGAGACGATGGCGGCCCGGAGCCATCCCCCGCTCGTGCTCTTTCCCGAGGGCGGGATCAACCGCGCACCGGGCCTGCAACCGCTCCGGCGCGGCGCGTTCGAAGTCGCCGCCGAAGGCTCGGTGCCGTAC
Source organism: Bacteroidota bacterium (assembly GCA_038746285.1). Lineage (NCBI taxonomy): Bacteria > Pseudomonadati > Bacteroidota > Bacteroidota bacterium. The sequence goes on along the minus strand of JBCDKT010000004.1, from coordinate 47,232 downwards.
CTGCTGGCCGCGATCCGCTACAGCGACGAGGCCGCCGTCCGCTGGCACGAGGGCGAGCCCCTGATGCAGGCCGTCTGGCGCCTCGCCCGGCACCGGGGCACCATCACGGCCGACGTAGCGATTCTGGAGACCGTGCACCCGACCTCGACGGACGAGGCCGACGCGCTCGTTGCGCATGCCAAGTCCGTGCTCGAGAGGGCGTTGCTGGCGTGATCGGACAGTGCTTCTTCCAATGCAAAATCATGTCTTTAGATTGGATGCCCCCGTGCCGATCCTCCAGCAGTAGATCCAGACCACACTACTGTCTTCTCACTATGGACCTAGTCTTGGCCATCGCCGGAACGCTCGCGCTCGCGGCCGGCCTCCTACACATGCTTGTCCGGGCGTTTGAAGAGAGCACGCTCTGGGGCGTAGCGTGTTTGCTGGGCGGGCCGCTGATCTTCGTGTTCGCCTTTCTGCACTGGCACACGGCCAAGGCGGGGCTGATCAGCTTCGCTGCCGGAATCGGCGTGCTGCTGATTGGAGGAGCCCTGTAACAGATTATGCCGCCGGGTCTCTGTCGGCCTCAATCCACTCCGTCGCCCGGTCGATGAACTCGGCCATTGGCATCTTCTCTACCGCCTTAGTCGCCTCCGAATCAGACAGACCAGCCTGTGAGCGGACCTCGAATAGTGAGGCTACAAACTCGTTGAACTTGCTCCACACCGTGCTTGCCCAGTGATGCTCCTCCGGCCACGAGTTGTCGATCCCGACCGTCTCGTAGTACCAATCCCGGACAGCCCAGCACACGTCAACTGGCTCGTTGCTGTGAGGCTTGACGTCGATACCGCTAAGGTCAGATAAGGCAATCTTGAAGTCGTGTGCCTTCTCTTCAAGGACGAGAAACTTCTTCTCCGAGGCGTGAGCGGGGCCATGAAGTCGTGTCCCGAAGTCGATCCCAAGTTCGAACGGCATATTCATCCGGGCGAACTCGTCCGGCTTCTTCGCTTTCAGCCGGGAAATGTCGTGGATGCTATAGCGACAGGCCGAGATCAGACCACTAATTTTCGAGAGCCTGTTCTCGCCGGAGTCGGAGGACTCGCTCGCTATACGGGGTCTGTGTCCGAAGTAGATAACGGTGAAAAGGATCGGGCGCAGAAGGTCCAGGTACTTCGCGTCGAACGGGCAGTTGACGAAGACACTCTCACCAAAGCTGTCGGGAGCGTCGCTACCCGCGCTAGATGCAGCCATAGAGCTATCCGCGGGGAGGATGCGGGTCTTTGCCGTAAGAGTTCTTCTCCCTAATCATTCCGTCCCTACGGTGGATATACAGCTCGGCACCTTGCTTTCTGCTGAGGTCTTTTCCGTAGGAGATTGCTTCCTTCTGGGTGCTGAAAGTCCTCGAGGCTCTCTTCGCCCCCCCCTTCTTCACGCTCCACCCGCCGGGGGTGCGGACGACATGCTGTGTTTTTCTGGGCATGGCTCGGATTCGGATGGTCGTGGTCAGGATACGGCGGCAGCCCCAGGAATGTTCGAAGGCGGGCGGCTGGCGGCATAACATACCAGGAGGCTGTGCCGGGGACCTCTCCGCGTTTAGGTGGCGCGTGTCCTCCCAGGGCCCGCCCAGGCTGTTTTCGAGCCGCTAAGATACACGGGCTGGCCGAAGTGTAACGCCGCGTTGCTGCGCGAAAACAGCCCCTCGGCCGCGTAAACAGCACCGCTACAAGCGAGGCTGCGGATCGGTGAACCACGTCTCGTCGAGGGCTGCCGGGGCTTGCAGCTCGTCGGTGAGGATAGTGACGGGGGCGCCGACGACATCCTTGCGCGCCGAGAGCACCACCCGGCCCTGCGGACTGGAGAGGGAGCGGTAGGCCGTCCACGTCGAGGAGCGCGGCGTGGTGCTGCCTTCGAGGACGAACGTCCACCGCGTAAGCTGCCCGCTCTCTTTATCCACAAACAGCCAGTACCGGTCGCCCGGCGTGAGGCCGACGCCGTCGAAGTCGAGCCGGATCACGTCGGTGGCGGCGTCCGAAGAGTCGGGGGCGTAGGTGCGCGCGACGCCGCCGTCGAAGAGCTTGAAGGGGGCGAGGAGCCAGTAGGTGTCGTTGAGGGTTCGGCTGCGGGCGCTCGCCATCGCCACGTCGGCGGCGCTGCCGTCGAGGGGCTCGCCGTTGAGGTAGGCCCGGCCGCTGTCCGGCCACGCCGTGAAGAGCGCGGTGTAGGTCGAGTCCGCGCCGCCGGGCCACTCGACGCGGTAGCGGCCCGTCTGCTTGTCCCACAGGTGCCGCGCCGCGACCCGCGCCTCGCCGCCGCGCTCGACCCCGAACGAGAAGCGCAGCGCCGGGAGCGCGTGCCACGCGTCGAACCCGCCGGAGGCCGCCACGACCTGCATCGCCACGGAGTCGGCTTTGGTGACGAGCGCAGGAGCCGAGGGAGCGGCCGACTCCGGCTCCGGTGCGGGCGGCTCAGCGCAGCCGACGAGCAGCAAGGCGAGGGCGAGGAGGAGACCGTAGGGCATGGGGGCGAGACGGTGAGACGGTGAGACGGTGAGACGGTGAGACGGTGAGACGGTGAGACAAGAAAAGCCGTGAAAATTACGAAGACGCTTGTGTTGTGGAACTAACGTGGAAAAATTGTCCTCTGTCCTCTGTCCTCTGTCCTCTGTCCTCTGTCCTCTGTCCTCTGTCCTCTGTCCTCTGTCCTCCGCCTCACCGTTCCACCGAAAGGCCATCTCGCAGCGCGCTCGGCGGCAGGTCGGTGACGGCGACGTAGATGTCGTCCCGGTCCCGCCAGAGCAGGACGTCGGTGCGGCCGGTGCGGCGGACGACCGGCGCACCGAGGTCGAGCTCGGCGTAGTCGTCGCGGGCGAGGGTGAGGCGGTCCGGGACCTGGTCGAGCAGGGCGTAGCTGTAGGCGAAGACGGCGACGTCGCGGCTGGTGCCGTCGGTGTAGAGGAAGACGGGGACCTCGACGGACGGGGCCGCCCGCGCCAGGGCGACGCCGCGCAGCGTGGCCGTCGAGAACGTAGGCACGCCGACGCGCCAGCCGAACTCGTCGCGCACGAACTGCTGCGCCTCGGCGGGGAGGTCGGTGTTGACCGCGAGCCGCAGCGTCCCGGCGGCCTCGACCGAGCGCGCGAGGACGCCGAGCGTCTCGGTCGTCTGGCTCGGGCGCGAGAGCATGTACCCGATCAGCCCGGCGGCGGCGATGAGGAGCAGGGCGAGGACGAGGCGCTGCACGAGCGGGCGCTTCGCGGGCTCGGGAGGGGCCTGCGGCGGCGGCAGGTCGTCCGGACCAGGCGGTGGAATGGCCGGCGGCTCGGGCGCGGGGTCGCGGAACGGCGTGGCGTCGGGCAGCCCTGCGGCGTCCGGCAGGTTCTCGTCTGGCAGGTCCGCTGCGCCGGGAACCGGCTCCGCTTCGCCGGACGGCGCGGTCGGCTCTGCCTCGGGCGAGGGCTCCGGCCAGCGCTCGGCGTCGGCCCCTCCGCCGTCGGGACGGGGCGGCAGCGCATCGGCGGAAGCGAGGGCGAACGGGAGCATAGCGCGGGGACCTGGAGGCGGGGCAAAATAGCACCAGGTGCCGGTCAGTCGCGGTCCCCGAACACGACGTTGACCGCGCTGCCTTTGTGGATGCTCAGCAGCGCCGCCGCGTCGCCGTCGCGCACCCCGACCTCGAGCCAGCCCGACGAGCCGACGAGCGCGACCGGCTCGCCGACCTCCACGTCGGCGTAGGTCTCCTCCAGCCCCGTCAGGATCGCCGAGCCGACGTAGCACTTGAGCGGGCGCCCGGCGCGGTGGGCCAGCAGCAGCGCCGCCGGAATGTTGGTGACGGCGTTGCCGAAGCGGTCGATGTGGGCGACCCAGCCCTGGAGCCCCTCGGCGTCGGCGCGGGCGCGGACCCAGTGGAGCCGCTGCAGCCCGTCCGTCCGCGAGCCGACCTCGCCGAGCGTGCGGCCCGAGGCGAGGTGCGCCGCGACGGGGGCGAAGATGTCGCGCCCGTGGAAGGTCCGGCTCGGCTCCGGCGTCCGCCAGAACGCCGGCCGGTCGAGGACGACGACGGCCTCGGGCTCGGCGGAGCCTGCCCCGGACGCCGATCCGGGGTCTAGCAGGAGCGAGAACAGTCCGTTGTCTGGCCCGACGAACAGGTGCCCCCCGATCCGCGCCGCAATCGGCCGGCGGGCCGTCCCCACGCCGGGGTCGACGACGGCGAGGTGGACCGTACCGTCCGGGAAGTACGGAGCCGCCTCGCGGAGCACGAAGGCCGCTCCCATCACGTCCTGCGGCGTCACGCCGTGCGACACGTCGACCGTGCGGAGGCCGGGCGCCACCGACAGGATGACGCCCTTCATCGCCGCCACGTAGGCGTCGTCGAGGCCGAAGTCGGTGGTGAGGGTGACGAGGGGCACGGTGGGGAGGGCAGGGAGGGCAGGGAGGGCAGGGAGGGCAGGGAGGGCAGGGAGGGCAGGGAGGGCAGGGAGGGCAGGGAGGGCAGGGAGGGCAGGGAACGAAAAGCCGAGAAAGGTACCGAGACCGCCGCGCCCTGCGCCAACGCCCATTCTCTCCTCGCCCTCCGTTCCCTCCACGCCGAACCATTTCTCCTTTTCCGCAGCCGCTCGGCACGCGGAGCCGAATCGCCCTATCTTGTTTCCCCAGCCAGCCCCCCGTCTCCATGCCTGCCGAGCGCCCCGACCTGCTCCTGTCCGACGCCGACGCGGCGCTCAGCGAGCGTCACCGGCGCGCCCTCCAGCAGTTCATCCTGCTCTGGGGCGAGATGGCGACCTACTGGGGCATCAACCGGACGATGGCCCAGATCCACGCCTTCCTCTACGCCGTCGAGCGCCCGCTCGACACCGACGAGATCATGGAGCGCCTCCAGATCAGCCGGGGCAACGCCAACATGAACCTCCGGTCGCTGGCCGAATGGAACCTCGTCCGCAAGGTCCACCAGATGGGCAGCCGCAAGGACTTCTACGTCGCCGAGAAGGACATCTGGAAGATCACGACGACGATCATCCAGGAGCGCCAGCGCCGCGAGATCAAGCCTGTCGAGAAGGCTCTCACCGACTGCATCGCGGAGATGGAGGCCGGCGAGGCCCTCTCCTCGGACGAGGCGCTCTTCCTCGAGCGGATGGAGAACATGCAGGAGTTCATACGGGTCTTCGACGAGTTCACCGAGGCTCTCCTGCCGTTCCTCCACGAGCGCAACGCCCGCAAGGTGCGAAAGCTCACCGGCTTCGCGGCCCGCCTCAGCCGCAAGAACAGCGAGGGCGATGCCTGAGCGTTCGGCCAAGACCACCGGCGACCTCGGCGAGGACCTCGCGGCAGACTTCCTCGAAGCGAAGGGCTACCGCGTGATCGAGCGCAACTACCGCTTCAACCGGGAGGAGGTGGACCTCGTCTGCTTCCAGCCCTACGAGGACTACACGCAGGGCGGCGAACTCGTCTTCGTCGAGGTCAAGGCGCGGCGTGGGCTGGGCTACGGCCGGCCCGAGGAGTCCGTGACGCGCGACAAGCAGAAGGCCATCATGCGCGTCGCCGAGGCCTACCTCCACGAGACTAAGCTCGAAGGGGCCCTTGTCCGGTTCGACGTGATCGCCGTGCTCTTCGGGCCCGGCGGGCCGGAGATCGAGCACTTCGAGAACGCGTTCGGGATGTTCGGATGACCTCGGCTGCCGTTGCTGCACCCCCGCCGGGGCGCCCGGCCCTCCTCGTCCACGGCGGGGCGTGGGACATCCCGCTCGGCGAAACGGCGGCCCACGTCGAGGGCCTGGCCGAGGCCCTCGCCCGCGGCCAGGCGCTGCTGGAGGCCGGGCCGTGGGCTCCTGTAGCTCGTCAGAAACACGACTCGCCTCGGCCGCTCGGGCGTCGCCGAGCGCCCCTCGTCAGCGCACCCGGCTTGATGGTACTTCCGCCAGGAGGCAACCGGTAGCTACCGTTCCAGCAGGATGTCCCGCCGCCCACGCCACACGCCCTGCGCGTCGCGGCGAAGCCTCACGATCCCCGTTCCGCCCCGCCGGTCGAACCCTGCCCGCACCGCCGGGGTGAGCAGCGAGTCGCCCGCGAAGACGATCTCGTCGATGGGGTACTCGCGCTCGGTCGGCGGCTGCACCGTCATGTGGATGCGAGCCGGTCCCGCCTCGTCAGCGGGCGGAGCCGGGCGGACGGTGGTGATCCGGTAGCGGCCCTGCGGGTTCGTGCGGAGCCACGACCGGAGCGCGCCGTGGCGCGGCCCGTTGCCCGTCGCGGCACCGGGCTGCGGATAGACCCCCTCGACGTCGGCGTGGTACGCGTAGACGAGCACGCCCGACGCGGGGCGCGTTCCGCCCGCCTCGTAGACTGTGCCGGTAATGACGAGGCGCTCGCCGTCCTCATCGGGACCGGCGATCGTCATGTCCCAGTCGAGGCCCTCCGGTGCCTCGTCCGCGCCGCACCACGCGCAGAGAGGCAGCGACGCGTCCTCTTCCGACACGTCTGCGCCGGGCGAACCGCAGCCGGTGCAGAGGAGAGCCAGAGCGATCAGCGAGCGAGCGGTCACAGCGCAGCAGGAAGAGCGAAGGAGGGGTGGATGCCCCTGGTATTCGGCCTAACGCAGCTCTTTCGTAAGCGTGCCAGGCAGCCGCCACGGCTCGGGGCGGACGTGCGACCACTCGAAACGGGGGACGAGCGTACGGGCAGAAACGGGCGCGGAGGACGCGGCCAAGCCGAGCGACTGCGCGAGCACACCGACGAGCGCCTCCGGTGCCACGCCCCGGTCGCGCAGGCTCCGCAGCGCCAGCGCTTCGTCGCGCTTCGAGAGCTTCTCGCCCTCGGCGTTGAGGACGAGCGGGAGGTGGGCGTAGGCCGGACGTGCCCCGCCGAGCGCCTCGATGAGCTGCACCTGCCGCGCGGTCGAGCCTAGCAGGTCGGCCCCGCGCACGACTTCGGTGATCCCCATCGCGAGGTCGTCCACGACGACAGCGAGCTGGTAGGCGTAGAGCCCGTCGCGGCGCTTGAGTACGAAGTCGCCCGTCGTCTCGCTGACGGTCTCCGAGACCGTGCCCTGGACGTAGTCCTCGAACGTCACCGCCCCCTCGGCGATGAGAAAGCGGAGTGCGGCGTCGGAGCCGTCCGCGCGGTTGAACCAGCCGGGGGCGAGGCCGGTCGGGCGGAGCGACGCGGGGTAGGGGGGTGAGCCGGAGGCCCCGTGCGGAGCCGAGGCGATAGCGCGGAGGTCCTTGCGCGAGCGGCGGCACGGGAACAGCCGCCCCGCCTCGGCCAGCTGCCGCAGCGCAGCCTCGTACAGCGCGTACCGCTCCGACTGCACGTACGGTGCATGCGGACCGTCGATGTCCGGTCCTTCGTCCCAGTCTAGCCCGAGCCAGCGCAGGTCGTCGAGCGCCGCCTCGGCCGTACCGGCGACCGCGCGCGGCGGATCCAGGTCTTCGATCCGCCACACGAACTGCCCGCCCTGGCTGCGTGCCGAGAGCCACGCCGCCAGCGCCGTCCGCGCGCTGCCGACGTGCAGCAACCCCGTCGGACTCGGCGCGAAGCGGCCGCGCGGCGTCCCAGGTAAGAGATTAGCGCGTGTGCTCACCAGGCTAGCAGGTCTACCACAGCGTCAGCAGATCATACTGCTGTATCTGCCGGTCGTCGGTTACCAGAGTCAGCCCCTCGTGACGCGCCTGGGCGACGAGCAAGCGGTCGAACGGGTCTTTGTGATGAGCGGGCAGCCCGGCTAACGCGTAGACGTGATCGAACGTCACGCTGAGCGGAAGAAAGCCGTTCTCCCGTAGCTCTTCTCCTATGAGTTCCGGTACCGTACCCGGGAGCGGTAGTTTGCCGAGGCTGACCTTGATCTGCATCTCCCAGGCACTCACCACGCTCAGAAACACGTCGTGCTTGGGGTCTTTGAGCGCGTCTCGAACGGTATCAGAGAGGGCACCCGCCTTCGCGTGCCACCAGAGCAGCGTGTGCGTGTCGAGGAGAAGCCTCATCCCTTGCCCAGCCAGAACGCATCGGGCAGCGGCGCGGTGAAGTCGTCCGGTACCTCGAAGCGTCCCTCGCCTAAACCAGGAGTGCGCTCGTCCTTCGGCTCGGGCACCGGCGAGAGGCGGTCGAGTTCTTCTTGCAGCGCGGCAGCGATGCGGTCCTGGTCGCGTGCCGGCAGCGCCTGCAGGCGGCGCAGCGTCTGTTCGAGAAGCTGGGTCATGGTGCTGTTTTCTGCTCTCACCGGAGAGCGCGGCAAGCGGTTCCGACCGATGCGTCAGCCGAGAAGAACCCCGGCAATGGTGGCCGTCATCAGGTTGGCGAGCGTCCCGGCAAGGACGGCGCGGAGGCCGAGCGAGGCGATCTCGCCCGTCCGCTCCGGTGCCAGCGGCCCGATCCCGCCGATCTGGATGCCGATCGACGACAGGTTGGCGAAGCCGCAGAGCGCGAAGGTCGCCATCACGATGGTCTTCGGCTGGAGGGTGCCGGCCCCAATCGCGTCGGCGAACTGGCTGTAGGCGACGAACTCGTTGGCGATCACCTTCGTCCCGAGGAACCCGCCGAAGGTCAGCAGGTCCGCGTTCGGCACACCGATGAGCCAGGCGACCGGGGCTAGCACCGTCCCGAGGATCGTCTCGAGGGTGATCTCCAGGCCGGCGAAGCCGAAGGCCCAGCCGATAATCCCATTGATGATCGCGATGAGCGCGAGGAAGGCGATCAGCATCGCGCCGATGTTGAGCGCGAGCTTCATCCCGTCGGCCGCCCCCGTCGCGGCGGCGTCGATAACGTTTTTGGGGCCGGCGTCTTCGATAGCCTCCTCGGCCGCGCCCAGCGCTTCGTCGCTGGAGGTCGCCGGGAGCGTGGCCTCGCCCGCATCGGTGTCGGGAACGGCATCGGCCGTGACCGGGCGCGTCTCGGGAATCAGAATCTTGGCGAGGACGAGCGCCGCCGGGGCCGCCATCACGCTCGCCCCGAGGAGCTGCTCGGCGAAGAGCTGCTGCCCGGCCTCGACCGCGATTCCCGTCACCGACGCGTAGCGCTCGCCGAGGAAGGCGACGTAGCTCGCCAGGACGCCGCCCGCGATCGTCGCCATCCCGCCCGTCATGACCGCCATCAGTTCGCTCCGCGAGAGGTTCTTGATGTAGGGCTTGATGACGAGCGGGGCCTCGGTCTGCCCGACGAAGATGTTGGCGCTCACGCTCAGGCTCTCCGGCCCGCTCGTCCCGAGCGCCCGGCGCACGACGTACGCCATCCCGCGCACCACGACTTGCATCACGCCGAGGTAGTACAGGATCGCCATCAGCGAGGCGAACACGACGACCGTCGGGAGGACGTAGGCGAAGAAGAAGAACCCGAGCGAGCCGTCGGCCCCCGGCGGCAGCCCGAGGCTCCCAAAGATGAATGTCGCCCCGACCTCGACCGCCGCGAGGAACTTGACGAACAGCCCGGCCACCCACGCGAACGCCGCCTTCGGCCACCCGAACGGGGCAAAGACCTCAGCCATCGCGTCGCCCTTGAGGATGACGACAGCGAAGAGGAGTTGGAGCAGCAGTCCGGCCCCAATCGTCCGCCAGTTAACGCTGCGGCGCGCGGAGGAAAAGGCGAAAGCGATGCCGAGGATGGCGGCGATACCGAGCAGACCCCGGAGGAGGGAGACGATGTCCATAGGCGCGGAAGAAAAGAAGCACCCGGCTCAGCCGGTGCCGAGCCGGGTGCAGAAACGGGGCAGCGCCCCGGAGCGGCCCCGTGGGACCGGGCCGCGCCAAGATATTCCCGCCGGAGGGATCGATGCGTCGGCGCGGCGGTGCGTTGTCGTAGGGGCGGGTTTGAAACCCGCCCCTACGATCCCGGCGACGGCTTAAGCGTCGCCGCGTCACCCACCAGCCCACACGTCGTTCGCCTCGTCGGTGTCCGGCAACACGCCGTCGGGGTCGAGGCGCACGGAGGTGAGGCGGCGCGGGCCGGGGAGGGCGACCTCGAACGTATCGGTCTTGAAGAAGGCCTCGACCGGAACGCGGACGCGCTCCGTCTGCCCGTCGGCGAATGTCACCTCCAGGTCCGCGGGCATCACGAGGCCGCCGCGGTTCTCGACGGTGACGACGGTGCCATCTCCCATCCGCTCGACGCTCGCAATCGCCTGGTCGAGCGTCTCAGTAGACATAAACCAGCCGCGCCAGAACCAGCTCAGGTCCTCGCCGGCTACGTCCTCGACGGTGCGGAAGAAGTCGGCGGGCTGCGGGTGCTTGTAGGCCCAGCGCTCGATATAGGCGCGGAACGCCGCGTCGAAGCGCTCCGGCCCGAGGACGGCATTGCGGAGCATCAGCAGCCCCTTGCCAGGCTTGCGGTAGGCGAGGAAGCCCAGCGACGGGCGGCGGATCTGGTCGGCCGGCGTCGCGACCGTCTGGTCCTGCATCGGGGGCGACTCCATGAGGGCGACGACCGTGTCGCGTCGCATCAGCCGGTTGACGCGGATCGTCGTTCCCTGGCCGAAGTGGGCGATGGAGGGGTCCTCGTTCTCGTCGTAGAAAGCGACGGCCGAGGACGTGTTCATGAACGAGACGAAGCCCTCGTCCATCCACGCGTGCCGCCGCTCGTCGGACCCGACCACCATCGGAAACCAGGTGTGGGCGATCTCGTGGTCGATCACCCCGAACAGGCTCTGCCCGCGCCGCCCGACGCCGGAGAAGTGCAGCATCGGGTACTCCATCCCGCCGACTACGCCCGCGACGGAGACCATGACGGGATAGGGGTAGGGCGTCCAGCGCGAGTTGGCGAGGACGGAGGCCCGCCCGAACCGCGTCGCCTCCTCCCAGCCGGGCTCGCTCGGGTCGTCGGAGACGCCCTCGGGTGGGTAGGCCGACATGACGAGCACGTCGCCTGCGTCGGTGGTGGCTCCGGCGGCGTCGACGATGAAGCGGTTCGAGGCGGCCCACGCCACGTCGCGGACGTTCTCGGCGCGGAAGCGCCACGTCGTCACCGCGCTCTTCTGCGGGTGCGCCCGACCGAGTTCATCGGGGGCGATGATGTAGACCCGCTCGGCGCTCGCGCCGGCCGCCTTGAGCCGGTCGCGCTGCTCGGTGGTCCAGACCTCTTCTGGGTTTTGCAGCGTGCCGGTGGCGACGACCGTGTAGGGCGTCGGGACGGTGATGGCGAGGTCGAAGTCGCCGTAGTTGAAGTAGAACTCGCCTTGTCCGAGGTAAGGGAGCGTGTTCCAGCCGCGCACGTCGTCGAAGACGGCCATCTGCGGGAACCACTGCGCGAGCTCGTAGACCATCCCGTCCTCGACCGCGAGCCGCCCCATCCGGTCGGCCCCGTACTCGGGCACGACGAAGCCCCACGCAATCCGAAGCTGGAGCTGCCCGCCGCCGGCCGCGAGCGGCTCGGCGAGGTCGATCCGCATCCGCGTGTCGTCGACGAGGTAGTTGGGCGTATAGGTCTCGCCGCCGTGGACGACCTCGACCGACCCGAGCGTCAGCCCGCCCTCGGCGAAGGCCCCGCGCCAGCGGCTGTCGGCCGGCGTCAGCGCCGCGCCCCGGCTGCCCTCGGCGAACAGGTTCTGCTCCAGGTAGAGCCAGAGGAAGCCGAGCGCCTGGGGGCTGTTGTTGGTGTACTTGATCGTCTCCTCGCCCGTGACGGTGTGGGTGTTGGGGTCGAGGCCGACGGCGATGTCGTAGTCGGCGCGCTGCTGCCAGTAGGCGGGGCCGGGCGTGCCCGAGGCCGTGCGGTATGCGTCCGGCGCGGGCAGGTCGAGCGGGGCGAAGAGGTCCGCATTCGTTGGCGGCGGAGCGTCCTGCGCAGCGGCAGGAAGAGCGAGGAGGCAGAGAGCGAGGAGAAGCGAGCGCATGGCGACGGGCTAGCGTAAAGTGGTCAGCGGAGTATAAAGCCTCACCAGCGTTTTGGCGTCAGGAGCGTCCCGAGCGAGGCGAGGACAGTGTTGTACAGGACGTACCCTGCGTCAAGCAACGGCTGCGCAAGCATCAGGTCGGCCTCGCCGAAGGTGCGTGCGGCGTCGCGGAGAACGACGCGCTGGAAGAGGAAGCGTCCGGCGAGCAGCCCGGCCCCCGTCCACCCGAGCACGAGCGGCGCGACCCAGACCAGCAGGTTCGACGCGTGGAAGACGACGAGGGCGGCCTGCGCGCCTCGGTCGTAGTACCGGCCCGCTGAGGTGTGGCGGAGCTTCTGCCGCGCCCACCGCCGCCACGAGCGCGGCGCTTCGCTCGGGACGAACGCGACCTCGTCGAAGACGTAGCGGACGGGGACGCCGTGGCGGTGCGCCTCCTGCACGAGCAGGTCGTCGTCGCCCGAGAGCGACTGCACCGAGTGCGCGAACCCGCCGACCTGCTCGAACACCGACGCGGGGTAGCTGAAGTTGCGCCCGACGGCCATGTACGGCCGCCCAAGCCCGACCGCTGCCGCCGTCGTGAGCGCGGTCACGAGGGTCTCGTAGCGGACGAAGGCGTTCAGCGCGCCCGGCTCGCGGCGGTACGGTCCGTAGCCGACGAGCACGGCCTCGGGCGTGGCGGCGTGGTGCGCGGCAAGCGTGCTGAGCCAGCCGGGCGGCGGCGTGCAGTCGGCGTCGGTGAAGGCGAGTAGGCCGTGGCGGGCTGCCGCGATGCCGAGTGTGAGGGCGTGCTTCTTTCTTGGATCCTGAGAGTCCGTCACCTGCACGAGCCGGAAGCGCGTATCCTGCGCCGCCTTTTCTTCCACAAGGGCTGCCGTGCGGTCTTCCGAGGCGTCGTCCACGACGAGCACCTCGAAGTCAGGATGGGTCTGCGCGGCGAGGGCGGCGAGCAGGTCCGGAAGCCGCTCTTCCTCGTCCCGCGCCGCGACGACGACCGATGCGGGCTGGAGCGCAGCGCCTGCGGCGATGGCCGTCTGGCGAGCGCGTCGGAACCCGAGGCCGAGCAGGAGCCAGCAGCCGACCTGCACGGCGCATGCGGCGGCGAAGAGGAGAAGCATAGCGGCACCGGGTAGGAGGCACGAAACGTACGGGTGCTGGCCGGTGTGCGTGGCCCGGGAGACCTGCGGGTTTAGCGAATAACGCACCCGATCTCTGCCTTATGTGCTGCGCAGGTTACCTCGGCCCAGCACGTCCGCAGTGTATCTTCGTGGCTGCTTTCACGTCCTGCCCTGTATGGCTGCCCCCTCATCGTCCCCTGCGCCCGTCGGCTTCCCGGACCTCGGTCGGTTCTGGACGCCGGCGAACGTGCTGACGCTCGCGCGGGGCGCGCTCGTGTGGCCGATTGCCCAGCTCGTCTACCAGGGCGGGCCGTTCGGGTGGCTGATGGGGCTGATCGGTTTCGCCATCGTCACCGACTTTCTGGACGGCAAGATCGCTCGCTGGAGCGGGACCGTCTCGGAGTGGGGCCGGGTGCTCGACCCGGCGACCGACAAGCTCGCGGCGGCGGCCGTGACGCTCGCGCTCGTCCTGCGCCCGGCGGAGTTCGGGCCGGCGCTGCCGGCGTGGTTCGTCGCCTGCGTGATCCTGCGCGACGCCGTGATCGCCGCCGGCGGGCTGATCCAGACCCGGAAGCTCGGCTACGTGATGATGAGCCTCTGGAGCGGGAAAGTGACCGTGACCGCCCTCGCCGTCACGATCCTCGCGGCGCTCCTGCGCGCCGACCCGCCCGTGCTGGACGCCTGCATCTGGACGACGACGGTGCTGCTGGCCTACTCACTCGCCCGCTACCTCCACCGCTTCGCGCTCGTCCTGCGCCTCGGCCCCGACGTGCCCGTGGACGAGCAGCACCGCGTCGTGACCGGGCGCCTCCCCGAAAACGTCGGCGAGGAGTCGAAAGACCAGGTCGCCGGATAGCCGACCGCTCCGTCACCGCCTCGCCCAATCACCCGATAGACATGGCCTTGTTCGGCTTCGGCAAGAAAGAGAAAGAGCAGGAGCGCCTCGAAGAGGGGCTCGAAAAGACCCGCACCAGCTTCTTCGGCAAGCTCACCCGCGCCGTCGCCGGCAAGGACCAGGTGGACGACGAGGTCCTGGACGACCTCGAAGAAGTCCTCGTCACGAGCGACGTCGGCGTCAAGACGACGGTCGACGTCATCCGCCGGATCGAGGCGCGCGTCAAGCGCGACAAGTACGTCTCGACGGGCGACCTGAACGGCATCATCCGCGAGGAGATCGCCGACCTCCTCCTCGCCACGGCCCCGGACCGGCCGGGAGATCCCGGATCGGAGTCCGGGACAGGCTTCGCCGCCCCGCTGCCGAACCACCCGCACGTCGTGATGGTGGTCGGCGTCAACGGGGTCGGCAAAACGACCTCGATCGGTAAGATCGCCAACCGCTACAAGGAGGCGGGCAAGTCGGTGCTCCTCGGGGCTGCCGACACGTTCCGCGCCGCCGCCGCCGAGCAGCTCGAAGTGTGGGCGACGCGGGCCGACGTGCCCATCGTCCGGCAGCACCACGGGGCCGACCCCGCCGCTGTCGCCTTCGACACGCTCGCCGCGGCCACCTCGCGCGGCTCGGACGTGGTGCTGATCGACACCGCCGGGCGGCTGCACACGAAGGGCGGGCTGATGGACGAACTGAGCAAGGTCAAGCGCGTCATGGACCGCCAGGTCTCCGGGGCACCGCACGAGGTCCTCCTCGTCCTCGACGCCTCGACCGGCCAGAACGCGCTCCGCCAGGCCGAGGAGTTCACCAAGAGCGTGGATGTCACCGGCCTCGTGCTCACCAAGCTCGACGGGACCGCCAAAGGGGGCATTGTGATTGGCATTTCCAACGAGTTCCAGATTCCCGTAAAGTATATCGGTGTCGGCGAGGGCATCGACGACCTCCAACTCTTCGACCGGCCCGCGTTCGTCGCCGCGTTGTTTGACTAGCGTGGGTGGTCTGGACCCGTCCGTTCGGAGGTCGTCTGCAACCGTTCGGCGTGGCAGGGAGACGGTAGGGCGCAGCCCCGCTTTGTTTTCTGCCGCCCCGTCGTCATATTTACCCTACGCCGGACCGCTTGCCCTGCGGGGTGCTCCCGGCAGTACCACCTTGCGGAACTCACCTGCGCGCGTATCATAAGCAGGGATCGCTCGCGATCCGGAAAAGCCGAACAGAGGCCGAAGCCTATGGGTTGCCTTGCCACAGACCGATGGATCCTCGCGCGCTGGGCCGCCTGCGCGCTTTTCGTCTCCCTCTGCTGGGCGACGCCCGAAGCCCACGCCCAGGAAGAGTACCGGAGCGGTCTCAGTGGCCGCGCGGCCTACCAGCCCGAGTTCGACGTGGACGCGGTGAGCGTCCGGGGCGAAGACGGACGCACGGAGACCCGCCTCGACGTTTACACCAAGGTGCCCTACCAGAGCCTGCGCTTTCTGAGCCAGGACAGCGGGTTCGGCGCGCGCTACAGCGTCTCGGTGGACATCTACCGGACCGACAGCGAGGGCAAGGTTCAGGGGCTCGTCCGCAGCCGGATGTGGGAGCGCACCGTCGACGCGCCCGAGTACGAGGTGACGCAGTCCGACACGCTCTACGACTACGCTACGCAGTCGCTCCGCCTCACACCGGGCACCTACGCGCTCGAAGTGCAGGTCGAGGACGCGGCCTCCAGCCGGACCTTCCTGCGCGAGCTTCCGCTCGACGTCCGCGCCTTCGACGCCCCCATATCGATGAGCGATCTCCTGCTCGCCGACCGCTACGACGCCGAGCAGCAGACCATCTTCCCCAACGTCTCGAACGCCATCGGCACCGACAGCGACGAGTTTACGCTGTTCTACGAGATCTACGCCGACCGGGAGCAGCCCCTCCAGGTCCACTACGAGGTGGTGAAGCAGAACCGGGAGCGCCGCCGTCCCGAAATCCTGCGCCCCCTCCTCGGCCTCCCGACGAAGGAGAGCGAGGAGCGCGACCCGGACTTCCGAACTACCGAGACGCTCACCGTCCAGCCCGGCCGCAACCCTGCCACCCTGACGCTCGAGACCGACCCGTTCGGCTCGGGCAATTATATGTTCACCGTCCGTCTCGAAAGCGAAGCCGGCGTGGTCGTGGCGGCGGCGTCGAAGGCGTTCACGGTCCGCTGGATGGGCCTCGACGAGCAGATCGCGGACCTCGAAAGCGCCGTCGCGCAGCTCCGCTACATCGCCAAAGACCGCGACCTCCGGGCGATCCGCAACGCCGAAACCTCGGAGGAGCAGTTCCGCGCCTTCGAGAGCTTCTGGGAGAAGCGCGACCCCACGCCCGGCACGCGGCGCAACGAGCGCATGGAGGAATACTACTTCCGCGTCTCGTTCGCCAACCGTAACTACGGCCGCTTCGAGGACAACGGCTGGAACACGGACCGGGGCGAGGTCTTCATCCGCTTCGGCGAGCCGGACTTCGTCGAGCGCCACCCGTTCAGCTACGGCGACAAGCCCTACCAGGTGTGGTACTACAACCGCATCGGCCGCCGCTTCATCTTCGTCGACGACACGGGCTTCGGCGACTTCGAACTGCTGGTCCCGATCTGGGACGAGCGGACGCGGATGTAAGTCCTGAGTAGGGGCTTGATTAATCAAGCCCCTACCCGATTAACCTGAGCCCTGCGCCCGCACCGGCGTGGGGCGTATTTTTTGGCGCAGTTTCCGCCAATCACCCCACGCACTCCGCCATGCCTGCGCCTCGAATCGTCTTCATGGGCACGCCCGACTTCGCCGTCCCATCGCTCGACGCGCTCGTCGAGGCCGGGATGCCGCCGGTGGCGGTCGTCACGGTGCCGGACCGGGCGCGGGGGCGCGGGCAGCAGGTGCAGCCCTCGGCCGCCAAGCGCGCCGCCGAGCGCCACGGGATCGACGTGCTCCAGCCCGACGACCTGCGCGACCCCGCCTTCGCCGAGGCCCTGGGTGCGCTGGAGCCAGACATTATCGCGGTCGTCGCGTTCCGCATCCTCCCGCCCGAAGTCTACGGTGTGGCTCGGCAGGGGGCGTTCAACCTCCACGCATCGCTCCTGCCGCAGTACCGGGGCGCGGCCCCGATCAACCGCGCCATCATGGCCGGCGAGATCGAGACCGGCGTGACGACGTTCCTGCTCCAGCCCAAAGTCGACACCGGTGACACGCTCCTGATGCGGCGTCTCGGGATTGGGCCGGACGAGACAGCGGGCGAACTGCACGACCGCCTCGCGGCGCTTGGGGCCGAGGTCGTCGTCGAGACCGCCGAGCACCTCGCCTCGGGCACGGCCGAGGCGCTGAGGCAGGACGAGGCCCGGGTCAGCTACGCGCCCAAGCTCTTCCGCGAGGACACCGAGATCGACTGGTCGCGCCCGGCGGCCGCGGTCCACAACCTCGTGCGTGGCCTCTCGCCCTACCCGGCCGCGTGGACGACGCACGGCGACACGCTCCTGAAGCTCTACCGGACGTGCCCCGCGAAGGGCTCGGGCGAGCCGGGCGAGGTGATCGAGGCCGAGGGCGAGTGCCTCGTCGTCGCCTGTGGCGAGCGGGCGGTCGAGGTGCTGGAGCTCCAGCGCGAAGGCAAAGCGAAAATGAGCGCCGAGGAGTTCCTGCGCGGCTACAGCTTCCGCCCCGGCGAACGACTTGGGTGAGGAGGCTCTCGGCTGTCAGCCCTCAGCCTGTAGGTTGCGCCGCCAAAAGCCAAAAGCCAAAAGCCAAAAGCTGCCCCTATGACCGAAGCAGACATCACCGAACTCTCCGAGCGGATCGAGCGCGAGAGCGCGTTCGCCGAGGCGCTCGTGGCCGAGGTGCACCGCGTGGTGGTCGGGCAGCACGAGCTCATCGAGCGCCTGGTGATCGGCCTGCTCAGCGGCGGGCACGTCCTGCTTGAAGGCGTCCCCGGCCTCGCCAAGACGCTGACCGTCTCGACCCTGGCGCGGGCCATCTCGGCGAGCTTCCAGCGCATCCAGTTCACCCCCGACCTCCTCCCGGCCGACCTCCTCGGCACGCTCGTCTACAACCAGCAGGAGGCCGACTTCTTCATCAAGCAGGGCCCCATCTTCGCCCACCTCATCCTCGCCGACGAGATCAACCGCGCCCCGGCGAAGGTCCAGAGCGCGCTCCTCGAGGCGATGCAGGAGCGCCAGGTGACGATCGGCGAGTCGACGTTCCCGCTGGAGGAGCCGTTTCTGGTCCTCGCCACGCAGAACCCGGTGGAGCAGGAGGGGACCTACCCACTACCCGAGGCGCAGGTGGACCGCTTCATGCTGAAGGTGGTCGTGGACTATCCGACGCGGGACCAGGAGCTCGAGATCATGCGCCGGATGGCGGCGCACGGGGCCGTGCCCGAGGCGCAGCCCGTCGTCGAGCCGCAGCAGATCCTCCGCGCCCGCTCCGTCCTCGCCGACCTTTACGTGGACGAGCGCGTCGAGGGCTACATCGTGGACCTCGTCCTGGCCACGCGCGAGCCGGCGCGCTACCGGCTCGCCGAGGCCGCCACGCTGATCGCCTACGGGGCCTCGCCGCGTGCCTCGATTTACCTCAACCGGGCGGCGCGCGCCCACGCGTTCCTCCAGCGCCGGGCCTACGTCACGCCCGAGGATGTGCGCGCCGTCGCGCTCGACGTGCTCCGCCACCGCGTCAGCGTGACCTACGAGGCCGAGGCCGAAGAGGTGACCTCGGAGCAGCTCGTCCGCCAAATCCTCGACACCGTCGAAGTCCCATGAGAAGGACGAGTGACGAACGACGAGCTACGAACGGTGGCTCTGGGCACGCACTCGTCGCTCGTCATTCGCAACTCGTCGCTCGCCATGCGCAGTCCTGAGCCGTTCAAGAAAGAGTCGATCTCCGTCGCGTTCCTCGTAGAGCAGCTCCGCGAACTGCTCAGGGTGGACGTCGAGGCGGTCAACGAGGTCGACGCCTCGGAGCGCGTCGTGGTCGAGAGCAGCCTGAACCGGCCGGGCCTCGCGCTCGCGGGCTACACCGACCTCTTCACGCACGAGCGCGTCCAGGTGCTCGGCAACACCGAGTGCCAGTACCTCGCCCACCTCGGCGCGGACGCCCGGCGCGCCGCGTTCGGCCGCCTCGTGCAGTTCGGCATCCCATGCCTGTTCATGACCGAGAGCAACGGGCTCCCCGCCGACCTCGTCGAGATGGCGACCGACGCGGGGATCCCCGCCTACTCGACCCCAGTGCCCTCGACCGAGTTCATGCACCACCTCCGCGACTTCCTCGAGGACCAGTTCGCGCTCCAGCAGACCGTCCACAGCTCGCTCGTGGACGTCTACGGGATCGGCCTGCTGCTCGTCGGCAAGAGCGGGATCGGGAAGTCCGAGGTCGCCCTCGACCTCGTCGAGCGCGGGCACCGGCTCGTGGCCGACGACGTGGTGGTGGTGACGAAGAAGAGCGAGGGCGTGCTGATGGGCTCGGGGACGGAGCTGACGCAGCACTTCATGGAGATCCGCGGCCTCGGGATCGTCGACGTGCGGGCCATGTTCGGCATCCGGGCGATCCGGTTCCAGAAGCGCGTCGAGGTGGTGGTGGCGATGGAGGTGTGGGACCCCGACCAGGAATACACGCGCATCGGCATGGTCGATGCGTCGCGCGAGATCCTCGGCGTGCCGCTCCCGCTCGTCCGGCTCCCGATCGTGCCGGGCAAGAACATGACCGTCATCTGCGAGGTGATCGCGATGAACCACCTCCTGCAGCACTACGGCTACGACCCTGCCCAGGTCTTCGCCCGCCGCCTCGCCGACCGCATCCGCTCAAAGGAAGCGGGCGACCCCGAGGGCAGCCCCGCCCGCCCGCGCCGCAACACCGAGTGGTTCGAGCACGACACGGAGTAGATGTGCTGCGCACGCCGGTCTGTCTGGCGTGGGGAGAGTGGGGAGAGCCAAGAAAAGGCGACCAGGTTACCGAGACCCTCGCGCTCTGCGCCAACGCTCATCCCTCCCATTCCCTTCATTCCTCCCACGCCCTCACACCGCGCGCCGAAGGCGCACCTCCGCACGGGCGATATCTCTTGCGAAGTTTCCGTCCTACCCGTTCCGCCGGTTGACTGGTAGCGGTTGACCTGGATATATTGTCCTCGCAGGCTTTCCCGATGCGAGGAGTAAAGTTTCCCCCGACGGCGCTCCGCCCTGTGGACAGCACTTCGGGCTTGGTTGTTGCCAATCGCGAGATTGACGTAGCGAGACGCCAGCCCCCACCGCGCCGCGACCTGCATCTTCGTGCTGAGCACACGTCCGCATCACGTGTGCTCAGCACGGAGAGCGAGCCTCCCCACCACAACCTCTCATCCGCTCGCCGTACATGTCCAAGAACAGCTACTACTACTACGACCACGAGGCGTGCACCTTCGTGGAAGTCCAGCCTCAGCGTCGTAGGTTCTTCCTGCAGTCGGCCGTCGTGCTGGCCCTCGCCATCGTCTTCGCCGGGGCCGGGATGTGGGCGGTCTACGAGACGAGTTCGACGCCGAAGGAGGTCGCGCTCGCGCAGGAGAACGAGGCCCTCCAGGAGCAGCTCAAGGCCAACGGCGAGCGCTTCAGCGCCCTCTCGGAGCGCCTCGACGACCTTGCCGAGACGGACCGCGACCTCTACCGCACCATCTTCCAGGCCGACCCGATCTCGGACGAGGTCCGGCAGGTCGGCGTCGGCGGCGCGGACGTGAGCACCTTCGACGGGTTCAGCGAGACGGCCGGCGAACTGCTCCAGGAGAACGAGTCGACGCTCGACAAGCTCGAGCGCCAGGTGTCGCTTCAGCGCACGAGCTACGACGAACTGCTCACGCTCGCCTCGCAGCGCGCCGAGGCGATCCCGCAGATGCCTGCCATCCTCCCGACCTCCGGCCCGCTCACCTCCGGCTTCGGGATGCGCCGCCACCCGATCCACCGCGTCTACAAGATGCACGCGGGCGTGGACTTCTCGGTCCCCGTCGGCACGGAGATCTACGCCACCGGCGATGGCATCGTCGAGTTCGCCGGCGTCAGTTCTGGCTACGGCTACAACGTCCGCATCCGGCACCCGAAGGTGAAGCGCGTTACGCTCTACGCCCACCTCTCGCGGATTCCCGAGGGCGTCCGCCCCGGCGTCGCCGTCGAGCGCGGCGACGTGATCGGGATCAGCGGCAACACGGGGCTCTCCACGTCGCCGCACCTCCACTACGAGATCCGCCGCATGGGCAGCGACGAGGCCGTCAACCCGGTCTACTCGTTCGCGCCGGGCGTGAAGCCGTCCGAGTACCAGGCGCTCGTGCAGACCGCCGAGAGCGAAGCGATGCCGCTCGACTGACCGGCGAGGCCAGAAACGCTTTCAGCGGGGCGGGCGCACAGAGCGCTCGCCCCGATTTTTTACTCTGGCCTGCGGGCTCCGGCCCGAGATTGCAGGAACCTCCGGGCGTGGGTTGCTTTTGGCCTCCAACTAGCTTTATCGTGCGGTGCCGCGCCACCCCACCGGCGCAGCCCCTGCCGCACCTTCCTGGCTTTCTCTATGTACTGGACTCTGGATCTCGCAGCGCATCTCGAAGATGCCCCCTGGCCGGCGACCAAAGAAGAACTCATCGACTACTGCGACCGCACCGGTGCGCCCCTCGAAGTCAGGCAGAACCTGATCGAGATGGAGGACGACGGCGAGCCGTACGAAAGCATCGAGGAGATCTGGCCCGACTATCCCGTCAACAACGACGACTTCTACTACGAGGACGAGTAGCCGTCCCCGGGTAGCCGTCCCCGGGCTCCTCGCCTGCCCCCGTGCGACGCCTCGCCCTCGGCCTTCTGTGGTGCCTCCTCGCTGCGTCGTCCGCCCGCGCGCAGACGGACCCGCTCCGCGTCGCCTCCGTCCGGCTCTCCGGCGACCTCGATCCGTTCGACGACGAGGAGGTGCGCGCGCTCCTGCGGACGCAGCCCAACCGGGAGTTTCTCGGCTTGCCTGGGGTCACGCCGGGCCTCTGGATCCACCAACTCGGTGCTGCCGGCACGCTCGGCGGTGCGCTCTCCGGAGCGTTCCTGCGAAGCGGAGAACCGCCCGCTGACCTCGACCTCGACCTGGTGGAGGCGGACCGCACCCGGCTCGAACTGCTCTACCGCCAGGCCGGCTACCGGAGCGCGCTCGTCGCTGCGCGCGTCGACACGCTCTCGGCGGAGCGGGCCGACGTGCGGTTTGAGATCGACCGGGGGCCGCCGAGCCTGATCGCGTCGGTGCGCTACGAGGGACTGGACGGACTCGGGGCCGACGCCCAGGGCCGGCTGGCCCGCACCACGCGCCTCCGGCTGGTAGGTGTTCGGAACGCCGACACGCTCGCCTTCGCCGCGCGCGGCCAGCGTCTGTCCGAGCCGGACTTGCTGGACGAGCGCCGCCGCCTGCTCGCGTTCCTGCGCGACGAGGGGTTCGCCGGGATCACGCGCGACTCGGTCCGCGCCGTAGCCTTCGCCGTGGACTCGCTGCGCTTCGACGTCGCCTTCCGGGTGAGCACGGGACCGCGCTACGACTTCGGCGACGTGTGGTTTGAGGTGAGAGGGCCGGAGACGGATCCCGCGCGGGCGGACACGCTGCGCGTAGGCGACGGGACGGTCGTGTCGGCGTACAGCGGGGAGGGGGTGCTGGAGACGCGCCTGCTCGCCCGTTCGCTCCAGTTCCAGCCGGGGGCCTCGTACAGCCGCAGCGACCTGCTGGCGACGAAGCGGCGGCTGGAGCGCACCGGCGTCTTCTCGTTCACCGAGGTCGCACCCGTCGCCGCCGGCGGTGTCAGCACCGACACCGTCCCACGCCTGGGGCACCGGATCGAGCTGCGCACGCGGCGGCGGCACAGCCTGCGCTTCGAAGGCTTCGTGCTGCAGCGCACGCCCATTTTGCCCTCCGACGACGCGGGCATCAGCGACAGCGAGCTCGGCATCGGGATCGGCTCGTCGTACCGCAACGCCAACCTCTTCGGCGGAGCCGAAGCCTTCGCCGTCCGCCTCAGCGGCTCGGTAGCCGGTGCCATCGACATCGACGAGGCGCTCGGCTCGTGGCAAGCTGAGGCGGCGACCTCGCTGACGTACCCGTACCTCATCTTCCCGTTCGGTTTCGCCGAGCGGGCGCTGCGGCCGTTCGACGCCCGGACGCGGCTCTCGCTCGGGTTCCTCACCGCACGGCAGCAGGAGCTTGGCATCCTCATCCGGGGCCGCGCCTCGGCGGGGCTGCGCTTCACCGTCCAGCACAGCCCCTCGCTCACCTCGCTGCTCGACCTCGTCGACCTCCGGCTCTCCGACCCTGACACGTTCGGGGACTTCGAGGACAACTTCCTCGACTCCATCGAGGACCCGGTGGTGCGCGCCGCCATCCTCAACGACTATACCGAGCCCCAGATCAACAACGCGCTCCGCTACACGCTCCGCGCGACGACCGCCGACCTCTTCCGCCGCGACCAGGGGTACGCCCGCGACGCCGCGCTCGAAGTGGGGGGCAACCTCTCGTACCTCCTCGACCGGTTCGTCTTCACGCCTGACACGCTGGAGGGTGCGCTGCCGGGGCTGCCCGTGCTCGGTGGAGGCAACGAGCTCACCTACCGGCCCTACGCACGCGCCATCGGCGACGTGCGCGAGTACCGCCCGGTTGGCCGGCTCTCGACGGTTGCCGCCAAGGCCATCGTCGGGTTCGCCCACCCGACCGGGACGCCGGACACGGTGCCGTTCGACCGCCGGTTCTACGCCGGCGGGGCGAGCAGCGTGCGCGGCTGGCGGCTGGGGCGGCTGGGGCCGGGGAACGTGTCGAGCGGCGACGCCTTCGCGCAGGGCGGCGAGGTCAAGCTGGAGGTGGGGATGGAGTTCAGGACGCTGCTGCTGCGCCAGCTCTTCGCCGCCGACTGGTCGCTCGCGCTCTTCTCCGACGCCGGCAACGTCTGGCTCGGCCCCCGAAACCCGAGCTCGGCAGGGCGCTTCCGGTTCGACTCCTTCGCGCGCGAGATCGCCGTGGGTGCCGGGGTGGGGCTGCGCGTGGCGTACGAGTTCCTGATCGTCCGCTTCGACCTGGCGTGGCAGGTCCGCTCACCTAACCCAGACGACCCGCTCTTTCCCGCCGGGAACGAGCCGCAGTTCTACTTCGGGATCGGTCAAGCCTTTTGAACCCTCCCGGCGCGAGGATCGGCTCAGGCGCAGAACCTATTCCCGAGCGGCAGCTACCATGTGCGTCTCCCCCTCGGAACTATGACGTCCCTGCCTCCACCTCCGGCCCAGAAGCCCACGCGTCCGAAGAAGGGTGCGACGCTCGATCTCAAGATCGAGAAGTTCGCCGACCGGGGCAAGTCGCTCGCGCGCCTGAACGGGTACGTCGTGTTCGTGGCGGGCGCGGTGCCGGGAGACACGGTCCGGGCGCGGCTCTTCAAGCGCAAGCGCGGCTTCGGCGAGGCGCGGATCGTGGAGGTGCTCGAGGAGAGCCCGCTCCGCACCGACCCGCGCTGCGAGTACTTCTGGGGCTGCGGCGGCTGCAAGTGGCAGCACGTCGAGTACCCTGCCCAGCTCGAAGCCAAGCGGCAGAGCGTGGCCGAGGCACTGGCCCACGCCGGCGGATTCGAGGGCGTCGAAGTGCGCCCGACCATCGGGGCCGAAGAGAAATACTACTACCGCAACAAGATGGAGTTTTCCTTCTCGGCGCAGCGCTGGTTGACCGACCGCGAGATCGCCTCCGGCGAGACGTTCGACCGCGACTTCGCGCTCGGCCTCCACGTCCCCGGCCGGTTCGACAAGGTGCTCGACCTCTCGGCGTGCTACCTCCAGAGCGCGTGGAGCGCCCGCCTCGTCAACGCCACGCGCGCGCTCGCCAAGCGGTGCGGGTGGGCACCCTGGGACGTGCACAAGAAGACCGGCTACCTCCGCCACCTCGTCCTCCGCACGCCCGAGCATACCGGCGAGAAGATGGTTAACCTCGTCACCAACGGCTACGACGAGGCGCGCGTCGCCGAGTACGCCGGTCTTCTGCGGGCTGAGTTTCCCGAAGCGACGACGTTCGTCAACACCGTCAACACCGGCGTAGCGCAGACCGCCCTCGGCGAGGCGATGCACACCGTATTCGGCTCCGGCATCGTCCACGACCGGATCGGCGATCACACGTTCGAGATCGCGCCGAACGCGTTTTTCCAGACCAACACGCGCCAGGCGGAGGTGCTCTACGCTGTTGCCGCCGCCTTCGCCGAGTTCACGCCGGACGACCTCGTCTACGACCTCTACTGCGGGGCCGGGACGATCTCGCTCTTCGTCGCCGGCCAGGTCCGCCGCGTCGTCGGGGTGGAGCTCGTCGAGGCGGCCGTGCAGAACGCGAGGGCGAACGCGGCGGCCAACGGCGTGGACAACTGCACGTTCGTGACGGGCGACATGATGAAGCTCTTCACGCCGGACTTCGTCGCTTCGCACGGGCGGCCGGACGTGCTGATCGTGGACCCGCCGCGCGCCGGGCTGCACCCGAAGGTCGTCGAGCAGATCGGGGCGCTCCGGCCCGAGCGGTTCGTCTACGTGAGCTGCAACCCGCAGTCGCAGGCCCGCGACCTCGCGCCGCTGAGGGCGCACTACCGGATCGAAGCCGTGCAGCCCGTCGACCTCTTCCCGCACACGCACCACGTCGAGAACGTCGTCAGCCTGCGCGCGGTGTAGCGTATGTTACCGGCATGAATCCTGACGACGCCCGCATCGACCGTACTGCGTTCCAGGTCTTCTCGTCCTTCGAGGAGGCCGAGGAGGCCAACCGTCGCTACTGGTGGAGCCAAGCCCCCGGCGAACGTCTCCGTCACGTAGAGATGCTACGCCGGATCAACTATGGAGATCGAGCTACCGACCGACTTCAGCGCGTTCTTGAAATCGCTGAGCGACCACCGCGTTGAGTACCTCCTTGTCGGGGGCTACGCTGTCGCCCGGCACGGATACCCTCGCGCTACGAACGACATGGACGTGTGGGTGCGAATGGACGCCCAGAACGCAGAGCGCATCGTCGCGGCACTCGGAGACTTCGGCTTTGGGGTGTCTGAGCTGAGGGCTGACGCTTTTCTCAGCAAGCGGAGTCTCATCAGGATGGGCTACGAGCCGCTGCGGATCGAGATAATGACGACGGTCTCCGGGGTCACTTTCGAGGAGTGCTGGCCGGAGCGCGTCGAAGACGAATGGGACGGGGTGCCCGTCACGGTCATCGGGCTAGCGTGCCTCAAGAAGAACAAGCGCGCCAGCGGGCGACTCAAGGACCTGGCCGATCTAGAGGAGTTACCCTGAGCGGGCTCGCTAGCCGCCGATCAGCACGCCGCCGAGGTCGAACTCGTCAACAGCGGTGTCATCGTCGGGTGCTATCGAGGCCGGGGCAGACCGCTCGGCCGGAGCAGGCTCCGAGGCCGGTAGCTCGACCACGAAGAGGCTGCCGCCCTCTGGCGCATTCTCAGCCCACACTCGGCCGCCGAGCAGCTCAGCGACGCGCTGCACAATCGACAGGCCGAGGCCGCTCGACGACTCGCCCCCCGTAGGCCGAGCCGAGAGCCGCTGAAACTTGCCGAAGAGCTTGTCGAGGTCGTCCTGGGTGAGCCCAGGCCCTTCGTCCCGGACCGAGAAGCGGACCGAGCGCGCGCCGCCAGCGTCCTGGCTGCAGCTGACGCCGATCCAGATGTGCTTGCCCGAGGGGGTGAACTTCACGGCGTTGCTGACGAGGTTGTCGAGCACTTCCTGGAGCCACGCCGGGTCCGCCTGCGCGAACGGCGTCTCGGTGCTCGTTTCGACAGCGATTCGCTGGTCCTTCCGTTCCGCAGCGGCCTGGAACCGGCCCGCCGCCGCGCGGGCAGCCGCGGCCATGTCGACCGCCTGAAGCTCGATGTTGAGCGTGTCGCTGTCGAGTGCTTCGGCGTCGAGGAAACGGAGGACGAGGGCCAGCATCTGCTCGGCGGCGTCCTCGACGAGCGTGACGAACTCCTGCTGCGGAGCGTCGGGGGGCAGTTCCATCTTCAGGAGCTTGGCGATCTCGTGGACCCCGTTGAGCGGGTTCTTGAGGTCGTGCGCTACCATGTGCATGAGGTGGGACTTCAACTCACTGGTCTCGGCCAGCCGGTGGTTGGCCTCGCGCAAGTCTGCCGTGCGGGCCTCGACGAGGCGTTCCAGCGCGCGCTGCCGCGCCACGAGGTAGCGCACGCGGAGGAGGTAGAGCAGGTACAGCAGCCCGGTGAGGCCGAGCAGCGCCGGCCCGAGGAACCAGAGCGACTGGTAGAAATGAGGCTCGATCTCGAAGGCGAGGCTCCGGGTTTCGCTGACGCGCCCGTCCTCATCTACGGCTTGCACGCGGAAGGTGTAGGGGCCGGGGGGCAGGTTCGTGTAGAAGGCCTCGTGCCGTCCCTCGCCCTCGGTCCACCCCGCGTCGACGCCGTCCAGGCGGTAGCGGTAGCGCAGGCGCTCTGGGGCGACGAAGCGCGGCGCGGCAAAGCGGAAGTGGTACCGGCTGCCGCCGGGCGGAAGCAGCAAGGGACCACCAATCGAAGCGGAGGTGCCGTCAACGAGGAAGGCGTCGAGGTGGGGCGCGGGCACAGGGAGCGCCGCCATGTCCTCGGGCCGGAGGCTGATGACGCCCTCTGTCGTCGGGAGCCACAGGGTCCCGTCGGCGCTGTGCCAGCCGGCGGGCTGCACGCCGCCGTTGAACTCCAGCGTGCGCTGGCCCGTGACGCGCCCGTAGGAGATCGACGCGACCGTCACGTCCTGGCCGCGTGCCGCAGCGGTCAGCGAGGACTTGGGAACGCGGAACAGGCCGCGGTTAGACGACAGCCAGAAGGTGCCCGCCTCGTCTTCGAAGAGGTGCAGCACCTCGTCACTGTAGAGCCCGTCGTCGGTGGTGAACGTGTGGACCGCCCCGCCCTCGATGCGGGCGAGACCGCCTAGCAGGCCGGCCCAGACTACACCCTCGCCGTCGACGTAGAGCGACAGCACGAGGTCGCTCGGCAGGCCGCTGGCCTTCGTGGTCTGCCGGACGACGGTCTCGCCGCAGAGCGTGTTCAGTCCTCCGTCGTAGGTCCCGACGAGCAGGCACCCGGCGGCGTCCTCGGCGACGACCGTGATGAGGTTGCTCGACAGGCCGTCGTCGGTCGTAAACGTTGTGAAGCGGCGCTCTGCGCCAGGGTTGTAGCGGACGAGGCCGCCCCCGGTCCCGATCCACAGCGTGCCGCTGCGGTCTTCGTAGAGCGCGTAGACGGAAGGGCTGGGTAGCCCGTCGTCGGTGGTGTAGGTGCTGAACTGGCCGCTGGCGTACTGGACGAGGCCCGCACTGTGCGTGCCCGCCCAGAGGGTCCCGTCCTGGGTTCCGCGGACGGCGATGATGCGGCTGCTCGGCAACCCGTCGCCCACCGCGAAGTTCGTGAACTGCCCCTGGTCGAACCGGCTCAGACCGCCCTCGGTGCCGATCCAGAGCGCGCCGCCGGGGTCCTCGTAGACGGACCAGACGTAGGAGTCGGCCAGGCCCTCCGAGGAGGAGTACAGCGTCAGGCCGCTGTCGCGGAGGCGGCCCAGCCCGCCGCTGTCAGTCCCGACCCATAGGTTGCCCCTCGCCGTCGAGGTGAAGCGCGCCGACCTTCCCGTCGGGGAGGTCGCCCCCGGCGGAGAGGGCGCTGAAATCGCCCTGGTAGAAACGTGCCAGCCCGCCATCCGTGCCGCCGAGCCAGACGCTGCCGCGCGCATCGGCGGCGACCGTGCGGAGGTCGGGCATGGGCAGCCCGTCAGCGGAGCCGAAAGTCGTGAACCGGCTGCCGTCGTAGCGGGCGAGGCCGCGCTCGGTCGTGATCCAGAGTGTGCCGTCGGGGGCGAGGGCGAGGCCTGTCAGCGGCGCGTCGGGCAGCCCATCGGCCCCGGTAAGCGTGGTGAAGGTGCCGCCGGAGTCATTGGACGAGCGGGTATAGCGGACCAGGCCCTCCGTCTGCATGGCGATCCAGACGCTGCCGTCGGCACCGACCGCGATGTCCATCACGGCGTCCTCCGGTACGCCCTCGGTGAGCGAGAAGGCCTCGGTGCCGTCTTCCGTCATCCGGCCGAGCCCGCCATCGAAGGTCCCGATCCAGAGGGCGTCGCGGGCGTCGGAGGCGAGCACGCTGACCCGGCTGCCCGGCAGGCCCTCGACGGGGGCCGTGAAGGCGCTGCCGCCTAGCTGCGCGCGCGCCGGGTCGAGCGCGACGAGGCCGCCGTAGGTACCGA
Organism: Bacteroidota bacterium; assembly: GCA_038746285.1. Lineage (NCBI taxonomy): Bacteria > Pseudomonadati > Bacteroidota > Bacteroidota bacterium. Next base: position 18,257 of record JBCDKT010000004.1, on the reverse strand, counting down.
CCCACAGGGTCCCGTCCCGGTCCTCGTGCAGTGCCGACACGAATGAACTCGGCAGGCCCTCGTAGCCCAGGAACTCGACGCCGTCGAAGCGGGCGAGGCCCTCCTGGGTACCAACCCACAGGAAGCCGTCTGCGGTGCGTCGGACGGCCGTGACGCTGTTCTGCGGTAGACCTTCGTCCACTGTCCACACGTCGAGCACGTACTGGGTCAGCGCGTGCGCAGGGTCGAGGCCCGGTGACGGCTGCGCCTGGCTAGGCGAGCCGGTCCACAGCGCTGCGAGCAAGCCCCACAGCAGGACCTGAGCGCACGGCTGGGCCCTATCCCAGCGGCGGAGGCGGGACGCAGGCAGGGCCGGGCGCGACAGGCGAAGAAGGTACACGAAACGAAGGGACAGAGTCCGCTACACAGGCATGAGTTACGTATCGACGCCGAGCCGGAGGCCCTTAACCTCCGGCGGGGCGGCGCACTGCTGGAAGCGGCAGCGCGTCAGTCGCTCACCGGCCAAAGCGGTTCGGTGAGGGCCGGCGAGGCCGGGCGGTAGTGGACCTCCACGCCTTCGCTCTGGACCTGCACATCGTCGCCTGCTGTCGCCGTGCCGTAGAGCGATGTCGGGGCGCGGAAGATGATGTCGCCTCGGCTGAAGAGCTGGGCTGCGACCGTGCTGCCCCGGGCCTGCATGTAGATCGCGCCGTTGGCGTAGATGCCGAGCGCGTCGTTACCGTCCACCTTGACAGAGGCGTTGACCGTCACCGTGCCTGTCACGAGGAAGATGCCGTAGCCGCTGATCTGCGTCGGTCCGTCGATCGAGAGGTTGCCGTCCACGTAGACGATGGCCGGCCTGTCCTGCGTGCCGAGACGGACGTGTCCGCTGAGCGACCGGCTGGAGGAGCGCTCGGTAGCGAGCCTGCTGAAGTCCTCGGCGCGGAAGGAGGGGACCTCGATGGCCTTCTGCCGCATCGTGCTGGGCAGCCGGGTCGGGTTGTAGGCCGGGTGGAACGCCGCCGGGCGGTTCACGCTCGTGCCGTAGTAGCCGAAGCCCTCGAAGCGGGAGCCGCTCTCGTGCAGGTACAGCCGGTCGTTGGCGAACACGTTGGCGTTCGAGACGCCGGACCCTTCGTTGAGCACGCTGAGGGTGCCCCAGTAGGTCTTGATGTCGTCGCCTGCGGTGAGAGCGTACTGGAAGAACGGTGGGAGGTCCTGGCTAGCGGCACCGCCCTCGCCCACCCAGACGCTGCGGTCCGTCGTCTGGCGCGGCGTGCCGGTGACCGTAGCCTGTGCCGTTGCCAGCAGGGCACGCGCCACCTGGCGCGGCGAGGCGTGGGGGTGGGCCTGGAGCACGAGTGCCGCCGCCCCCGAGACGTGCGCTGCCGCCATCGACGTGCCCGACATGACTGCCGTCTGCCCGTCGCTGCCGTCCCCGGCGCGGCTGCTGGCCAGCGAGAGGACGTTCACGCCGGGGGCGTGGAGGTCTACCACCGCGCCGTAGTTCGAGAACGAGGCGAACCGGTTGTGCTGGTCGTAAGCGCCGACAGTGATCGCCTCGCGGACATGCGCCGGGGTGACCATCGCCGCGTCGATGCGGTCGTTCCCGGCCGAGATGATGTAGGTCACGCCCGTCTCGATCGAGGCCACGATGGCCTCGTCGAGCGCGTTGTAGCGCGCCGTGCCGACGTCGGCACCGAGGCTGAAGTTGACCACCATCGGAGTGTTCGGCCTGCGGAGCTTCTCGCCGGTGACGTACTCCACCGCGGCGATCGCCCGCGAGAGCTCGACCGGTCCGTAGTCGTCGTCGTCCTCGTAGCCGCTCAGCACGCGGAGCGGGTGGACGTTCGCGCCCGGAGCGACGCCGCGCACGCCGTACCCGTTGGCGAGAGCTGCCGCGGTGCCGGCGAGGTGTGTGCCGTGTCCGCGGAAGTCCGCCGTGCCGCCGGGGTCGCCGGTAAAGTCGACGCCGTCGCTGGCGTGGAGGTCGTTCTTGGCGAGCGAAAGGCCCGTGTCGATCACGAACAGATCCACGCTCGACGCATCGCCCGTCCCGGCCCCGATGCGGGCGACGCCCCACGGCGTGGTCTCGCTGGAGGTGCCGTCGCTCATCGTGATGCCGAGCGGGTGGACCTTCACCGTGATGTCCGGCTCGACCCACGAGATCTCGTCGTCGTCGGCCATGTCCCTCAGGAGCTCGTCGATGTAGCCCTCGTCGGCCCAGATCGCAAAGCCGTCGAAGACGTGGTCGTACTCGTAGCGGTCGAGGATGCGGTACTCGTCGACCTCCTGGTAGCGGTCGAGGATCTTCTGCAGGTCGAGCTCGCCGTAGCGGTCGAGGATCTTGTACGTGTCCAGCCCAACGATGAGGCCGATGCTGTTCTCGGGAGCCTCGCCGCCCCGGGCCGATGCCGTCACCGTGCGCGTGGCGCGGTCCATCAGGTGCCCGTGCCGCAGCTTGCCGTCCATCGGGGCCGACGCTGTGAGCGGGGACGCGCCGAGTCCGTCCGTCGGCTCGTTGACGTCGGCCACGTCGCAGCCCGTGAGGACGAAGGCCGCAGCCAGGAAGATTGCGAACCAGAGCGCGTGCGCAGGGGAGAAGTGCTCGGACGTGTCGATTGGAGTTTTCACGGCGACTGTAGGCGTTGAGTGAATGCACTCCGGCGCTGAGCAAGGAGACCGCCTTATCCTGCGGAATCTCACCCTGGGATGCGTTTTGGCACGGTTCGGGAGGATGGCTTTCGACTTCGCAATCGCCCCGGCTATGCGGATCACTGTGAAACGAAGCGGTCTCAGAACGGGAAACAGAGAGAAAAAAAGGGGGGTGGGTAGAAAGTGCACGCCGCTGGGTAGATCCGTACTTTGGCCGCGCCGCATCCCGATCCGCAATCCACCGAGCGCTCCATGAAAGCCTTCGTCACCGGCGGGACCGGATTCGTCGGGAGCCACCTCGCCGAAGAACTGGTCCGGCGCGGGTATGACGAGGTCCGCTGCCTCGTCCGCTCTGACCCGAAGTGGCTCGACGGGCTCCCGGTGGAGACGGTGGGCGGCGACCTGTTCGATGCCGAGGCGCTGCGCCGGGGTGCGCGTGGCGCAGACATCGTCTACCATGTCGCGGGCCTGACGCGGGCCGAGACGCAGGAGGCGCTCGACCGGGCGAACGTAGCGGGGACGCTCAACCTGCTCGCTGCCGTGCGCGACGCTGCGCCGGACGTGCGGCGGGTCCTCATCACCTCGTCGCTCGCCGCGTGCGGGCCGAGCGGGGCGCAGCCGCTGAAAGAAGCCGAGCCGCTGGAGCCGATCTCGCGCTACGGGCTGAGCAAGGCGCGTATGGAAGAGGCCGTGCAGAAGCACTACGCCGGCCTGCCCGTCACGACCGTCCGGCCCCCGGCCGTCTACGGTCCGCGCGAGGCCGACATCTACACCATCATCAAAGCCGCCGACAAGCAGCGCGTCTTCCCGGTCGTTGGCAAGGGTGAGCAGCCGCAGCTCTCGCTCGTCCACGTCCGCGACCTCGTGCGCGGCATGGCCGACGCCGCCGAAGCTGGGAAGGCGGCGGGGGAGACCTACTTCATCGGGTCCGAGGCGTACTACGCGTGGAACGAGATCCGCGACGCCGTGCTCGGCGCGCTCGGCCGCCGGGCGCTGAAGCTGAACGTGCCCCGTGCGCTCGTCGGGCCGGTCGGGGCGGCGGTGGAGCGGGTCGGCGGACTGTTCGGGCAATACCCGCCGCTCAACCGCGAGAAGGCGCGCGAGGCGACGGCGTCGTGGCTGTGCTCGGTGGCGAAGGCGCGGCGCGATTTCGGCTACCGGCAGACGGTCGAGATCGAGGACGGCATGGCCGAGACCGTCCGGTGGTACCGCAGGCACGGGTGGCTGTAGCGAGCGGCGAGCGACGAATGTCGAGCGACGAATGAGAGGTCATTTCCGGCTCGACGCTCGTCGCTCGTTCCTCGTCGCTTGGGAAACGCCCGTCCCGAAGCTGCGTACCTTCCAGCCGGCACGCACCGTTCCCATCCACGCACCTGCCCGCCGCCGTGAGCACCTTCGGATTCAACACCGGCTACGTCGAAGACCTCTACGCCCAGTACCTCGAAAACCCCGAGTCCGTCAGTGAGCGCTGGCGCGAGTTCTTCGCCGACTACGACCCCGGCCCCACGTTCACCGCGCCGGCTGCGCTGCAGACGCCGCCTCCGCAGGCCGAGGCAGCCCCGGCCGAGGTCCCAGCCAAGCCGTCCGGCGACGGGGCCGCCACCGAAGCGCCCGCCCCGAAAGCCGAACCACCGGCACCGGCCGAGAAGCCCGCCGGGCCGCCTCCGCCGAGCGGCGCGGACCTGAAGCCACTCCGAGGCGCCGCTGCCCGGATCGTCGAGAACATGGAGGCGAGCCTCGAGATCCCGACGGCGACCTCCGCGCGGACGATCCCGGTCAAGCTGATGGTCGAGAACCGGCGGCTCATCAACGACCACCAGCGCTCGGTCGGTGGCGACAAGGTCTCGTTCACCCACATCATCGCCTACGCGCTGGTGCAGGCGCTCAAGGCGGTCCCGGCGATGAACAACGCCTTCCGCCGAGCCTCCTCCGGTGATGGGGCCGGAGCGCTCGAACGGATCGAGCCCGCCGGGATCAACTTCGGCCTCGCGATCGACGTGGAGCGCAAGAACGGGCAGCGCTCGCTCATGGTGCCGAACGTCCCCGACGCCGGGGCGCTGACGTTCCCCGAACTGCTGGGGGCCTACAACGACATCGTCCGCCGCGCCCGCGACGGCAAGCTCGAGATCAAGGACTTCCAGGGGACGACGGTCACGCTCACCAACCCCGGCATGATCGGGACGGTGATGAGCGTGCCGCGCCTGATGCAGGGTCAGGGCCTCATCCTCGCTGTCGGCTCCATCGGCTACCCGCCGGAGTTCCTGGCCCTCCCGCCGGACGAGGTCTCCCGCCTCGGCATCAGCCGCGTGATGACGATCACGAGCACCTACGACCACCGCGTGATCCAGGGGGCCGAGAGTGGCGAGTTTCTCGCCTACGTAAGTGCGCTTCTCACCGGCAAGCACGGGTTCTACGAGGGCATCTTCCGCGACCTCGGCCTGGGCACCCCGCCGCTCACGATGGGGCACGACACGACCCCGGTCCTCGGGCAGACCGGCGAGGTGGCGCTCGTCAAGAAGCAGGCGCGCGTGCTCCAGCTCATCCGCGCCTACCGCGTGCGCGGCCACCTCATGGCCGACCTCAACCCGCTCGGCGGCGACCTCCGCCAGCACGACGAGCTCGACCCGGCCAGCTACGGCCTGACCGTGTGGGACCTCGACCGCACATTCTACGTCGGCGGCATCGGGACCGTCGGCGGCGGCCTCGGGGGCAAGGAGGCGCTCCCGCTGCGCGAGATCCTCGACACGGTCTGGGAGACCTACACCCGGCACATCGGGACCGAGTTCATGCACATCTCGGACCCGACCGAGAAGAACTGGCTCATCGAGCGGATCGAGCCACAGCGGATGCGCGACGAGGTGCCGCTCGACCGCAAGAAGCGCATCCTCGAGAAGCTCAACGCCGCCGAGGCCTTCGAGCGCTTCATCCACACCAAGTACATCGGCCACAAGCGCTTCAGCCTCGAAGGGGCCGAGACGCTGATCCCGATCCTCGACCAGATCCTCTCCGACGCCGCCGACCAGGAGGTCGGCGAAGCGGTGATCGGGATGGCGCACCGCGGGCGGCTGAACGTGCTCGCCAACGTGATGGGCAAGCCCTACACCGCCATCTTCGGCGAGTTCGAGGGCAACCTCGACACCGGGACGGCGCACGGCTCGGGCGACGTGAAGTACCACCTCGGCGCGCACGGCAGCCACTCCTCGCCGAGTGGGCAGGCCATCGACCTGACGCTCGCCGGGAATCCGAGCCACCTGGAGGCCGTCAACCCGGTCGTCGAGGGGATGGTGCGCGCCAAGCAGACCCAGCGAGGCGACACCGCCCGCGACGCGGTCCTCCCGATCCTCATCCACGGCGACGCCGCCTTCGCCGGGCAGGGCGTGGTCGGCGAGACGCTCAACCTCTCCCAACTCGACGGCTACAAGACCGGCGGCACGGTCCACATCGTCGTCAACAACCAGATCGGGTTCACAACGCTCCCGATGCACGCCCGCAGCTCGGCCTATGCCACCGACGTGGCGCGCATCATCCAGGCTCCGATCTTCCACGTCAACGGCGACGACCCCGAGGCCGCCATCCGCGTGGCGCGCCTGGCTTTGGATTACCGGCAGGTCTTCAACAAAGACGTCGTGATCGACCTCGTCTGCTACCGCCAGCACGGCCACAACGAGGGTGACGAGCCGAGCTACACCCAGCCCCTGATGTACGACAAGATCAAGGGCCACCGCTCGGTGCGGAAGAAGTACACCGAGACGCTCCTCCGGCGCGGCGACCTCGACCCGGAGGCGGCCGAGCAGATCCTCGACGACTTCCACGCGAAGCTCCAGCAGGCGTTCGAGGAGACCAAGAACCTGAGCGAGGAGCAGGACGGCGAGGTGGCGGTGCGGACGGACGAGTCGCCCGTCTCCGTCGCCGAGGGCAGCGTCGACACCACCGTGCCGCGCGAGGCGCTGGAAAAGACGCTCCGCGCGCTCGTCGACCTCCCCGAGGCGTTCAACGTCCACCCGAAGCTCGGGCGGCTCATCCAGAGGAAGGACGATCAGTTCGAGAAGGGCACGATGGACTGGGCCTTCGCCGAGGCGCTCGCCTTCGGGACGCTCTTGCAAGAAGGCACGCCGGTCCGGCTCAGCGGCCAGGACTCCGGGCGCGGCACCTTCAGCCAGCGCCACGCCGTCCTCCACGACCAGGAGGACGCCAGCCTCTACATCCCACTCAACCACATCGCCGAGATCGCGGGCGACGGAGAGCAGGCCGAGTTCCAGGTCTACGACAGCCTGCTCTCGGAGTACGCCGCGCTCGGGTTTGAGTACGGCTACTCGGTCGCTGCGCCCGAGGCGCTCGTGCTGTGGGAGGCGCAGTTCGGCGACTTCGTCAACGGCGCGCAGATCATGATCGACCAGTTCATCACCGCCGCCGAGGAGAAGTGGGGCCAGTCGAGCAGCCTTGTGATGCTGCTCCCGCACGGGTTCGAGGGGCAGGGGCCGGAGCACTCGTCGGCCCGGCTCGAGCGTTTCCTCCAGGCGTGCGCCGAGGACAACATCATCGTCGCCAACTTCTCGACCCCGGCCAACTACTTCCACGCCCTCCGCCGTCAGATGAAGCGCGCTGTCGCCAAGCCGCTCGTCGTGATGACGCCGAAGAGCCTGCTGCGCCACCCGCAGGCCGTCGCCACTCCGGAGGAACTCGCCGACGGACAGTTCCAGGAGGTGATCCCCGCTGCGACCGAGCCTGGGTCTGCCAAGCGGCTGCTCTTCTGCAGCGGCAAGGTCTACTACGACCTCCTCAAGGCGCAGGGCGAGCTGGAGAACCCCGCCGAGGTCGCGATTGTCAGGCTCGAGCAGTTCTACCCGTTCCCGGCCGAGCAGGTCGCGGCGGAGCTGGAGCGCTTCGGCGTCGGGGACGTGCACTGGGTGCAGGAAGAGCCGAAGAACATGGGCGCGTGGAGCTTCCTCCAGCCCCGGTTCAACGACCTCCTCCGCACGCAGCACGGCGACCCGTGCGCGGAGGTTGGCTACGTTGGCCGCCTGCCGAGCGCGAGCCCGGCCACCGGCAGCGCCCGCGTCCACGCCGCCGAGCAGCGGCACATCGTGCAGACAGCCCTCACCGTAGAGGGTTGAGCAGGGGCGTATCGCAATACGCCCCTGCGTCCACCCTCGCGCGATCAAACACAAAACGGGCGACCCGGCGCATCGGCAGGGTCGCCCGTTCGAAACGTCGGGATCCGCGGCGGCCTAGTAGTGGCGGCGGCGGCGAGCGTTGCGCATCGCCTTCTCCTTGGCGAGGCGCTTCTCCTCGGAGGGCTTGGTGAACGCCATATTGCCGCGGTAGATGCGCAGCACGCGGCTGCGGTTGACGGCGCGCTTGAACCGGCGCAAGGCGCGGTCGATGGATTCCTTATCGCGGACTTTAATGCCTACAGACAACGGGACCTCCGAGGAGACGGTATCAGGATGACGGGGTGCGAGCTTGTCAAGATAGGACCTCACAACATGCCCACGCAACGGTTTGTTCGGAAGCAAGATTGAAAACGAGTCGAAGGCGGTCCGGTGAGGAAGGGTCAGGGGCGCACGGAAGAGCCTGGGATGCAACATCCGCGGTTATCTTCCCCGCCTCCGCGTGCCCGTGCACTGAACAGAACCATGCCTCCGCGAAGCAACCTGCCGTACGGCGAACGCATCGTCCTCGCCACCCGCAACCCCGGCAAAGTCGACGAACTCCGGGCGCTTCTCGCCGGGCTGCCGGTCGAGCTTGTCAGCGCGGCTGAGATCGGTGGGGCACCGGAGGTGGAGGAGGACGCGCCGACACTCGAAGGCAACGCGGAGAAGAAGGCCCACACGCTCCGCGCCTACACCGGCCTGCCGTCGCTCGCCGACGACACCGGGCTCGAAGTGGACGCCCTCGGCGGCGCGCCCGGTGTGCACTCGGCCCGCTTCGCCGGTCCCGACGCCGACGATGCCGCCAACCGCGCCCGCCTCCTCCGCGACCTCGACCGAGCCACCGACCGGAGCGCCCGCTTCCGCACCGTCCTCGCCTTCGCCGGCGGTGGCGAGGTCCGGTTCTTCGAGGGCGTCTGCTCCGGCGCGATCACCGAGTCGGGGCGCGGCGAGGGCGGGTTCGGGTATGACGCCGTCTTCCAGCCGGAGGGCGAAACGCGCACCTTCGCCGAGATGCCGCCCGAGGCCAAGAACGCAATCAGTCACCGAGGCCGTGCGCTCGCCCGCTTCGCCGCGTTCCTCCGCGTCCGGCTCTCGACGCCCGAGGTCTAGCTAGCGGCCCGGACGTCGGCTCGGACGAGGACGGCGGCGGCGAGGTCGTCGTGCCAGCGCTCGGCGTCGTCCGGGGCTAGGGGCTCTTCGGTGTCGGCGTAGACGGCCGCCTCCCAGGTCGCCTTGCGGCGCATGCCGCGCGCTGCCGGCGTCTCCACGTCCCACCCGTAGAGGGCCACTTGGACGTGCCGGCCGTCCGGGGCGCGGACGTGGACGATGAGCCGGTCTTGGCGGCGGGGGCTGGTCGAGTAGGAGGCGTAGGGTTCCATGAGGTGCACGGCGAAGGGGGCGGGGCGAAACGGCAGGGCAGCAGGCGAAGATCCGCCGTGCCCTACAGTACCTTCGCATCCACTCGCCCCTGCCCGCCCCCCTATGGTTGCCCTCGTCCAGCGCGTCTCCGAAGCCAGGGTCACGGTGGACGGTCAGGTCACGGGCGAGATCGGTCCCGGCCTGCTCGTCCTGCTCGGCGTCCACCGCAGCGACACGGAGGCAGAGCTAGCGTGGGTGGCGAAGAAGGTCGCAGGCCTCCGCATCTTCCCCGACACGGAAGGGCGTATGAACCGCTCGCTCCTCGACACCGGCGGCGAAGCGCTCGTGGTCTCGCAGTTCACCCTCTACGGCGACACGCGCAAGGGCAACCGCCCCTCGTTCGTCGCCTCGGCCCCGCCGGAACAGGCCGAGGCACTCTACAAAGCCTTCGTGGCAGAGCTACGCCACCTGCTCGGCAAGCCGGTCCCGACCGGTGTATTCGGTGCGCACATGGACGTGCGGCTCACGAACGACGGCCCGGTGACGCTCTGGATCGAGAAGCGCGCCGACGGATGAACAAAGCAAAACTATCAGAGCTGGCGAGAACGCCGCGCAACGCGTCAGCCGTCCTCTGTCTTCTGCCCGCTGTCCTCCGTCTCACCGTCCCATCGCCTCGGCGTAGACCTCGGCCACGCGCCCGTCCTCGAACGTGACGAGCAGGGCGAGGCCGGGCGCGCCGTCGCGTACCGCGTCGTAGCTCCGGCGGCGAAACGGGTTGGGGTAGAGCTGCGCGCCGAGGCGGTCGCCGCGTAGCTGGCTGAAGAACAGCACGAGGGGCCGCTGCTGCCGCATCGAGAGCAGCGGCAGCGCCTCGTCCGAGGTCGGGGCGAAGCGGTCGGCGGCGGCGAGGACGGCGAGGGAGTCGCGGACGCCGTCGACGCGGCTGCCGGCGGCCCCCGACTGCCGCGCCACGTCCGGGGCGAGGAGAGCGTAGTCGAGCGGGACGATCTCCGGCGAGACCTCGATCGCGAGCGGCTCCGACGCCGCGAGGTGGGCGGCGCCGAACGCCTGCACGGCGGGGTGGACCCGGAGCGCGGCGAAGGCTCGCTCGTAGCGCACGTCGAGGCCGACCTCGGTGGCGGCGGGCGGCGGCGGTCCGGGCTTCGGACCGCTGCACCCGGCGAGCAGCGTCGCGGCGGCGAGGAGTGCGAGGAAGAGAAACCGGTTGGTCACAGCGTGGGGGCGAGTGGGAGGAAGGAGGAGAGGCTGGGCAGAGTGGCCAGGGATAAGATCACGCATCACGTCTCCCGCATCACAGCAGCAGCGCGCCTTCGTGGCGAAGCAGCCACTGCTTGGAGCGGACGCCTGAGGCGAAGCCCGTCAGCCCGCCGTCGCTCCCGAGCACGCGGTGGCACGGGACGACGAGCCGCACCGGGTTCTGCCCGACCGCCGCGCCCGCGGCCTGGTACCCCTGCGGCGCACCGGCGGCCTCGGCGAGCACGCTGTACGTCTCGGTCTTGCCGAAGGGAATGTGGAGCAGCCGGTCCCAGACGGCGCGCTGGAAGTCCGTCCCCCGCAGGTCTAGCCGCAGTTCGAAGCGCGTCCGCTCGCCCTTCCAGTAGGCGTCGATCTGCTCGATCGCGTCGAGGTTGGGTTCGGGGTGCGGGCGGATATGGGCCGCGTCGAAGTGGTCGTGGAGCCAGACGGTGAAGTGGGCCTCGGTCTCGTCGGGCAGGGTGAGTCGGCACAGGCCGCTGCGGGTCGAGGCAGCGTAGGCGGTGCCGAGCGGCGTCGTGAACGGGGTCCAGAAGACGGTGTCGGGGGCGGGAGGCATCGGGGGAAAGGTGAGCCTGGTCGGGGAGACGTGCGAGGGTAATATCCGTCCGCGATGCGTAATGCGTGGGGCAGGCGACGCGGTCCGTGCCGAGTTCACGCGTCGCGGCTCATGCGTCGCACTCGGTATCTTCGCTCCCCACCCACCGAGCCTCACGCCCATGCTTCGTTTTCTCTGGTTCCTGCTGCTCGCCACCCCGCTCGCGGCGCAGCCGACGGTGCTGCACAACGCCCGCATCTACACCGTCGACCCGGCGCAGCCCACGGCCGAGGCCCTCGCGTTCGAGGACGGCGTGCTGCTGGCCGTCGGGGACACCGCGGCCGTGTTCGCCGCCTACCCCGAGGCTGCGCGGCTCGACGCCGGGGGCCGCACGGTCGTCCCAGGGCTGATCGACGCCCACGCCCACCTGATGAACCTCGGCGCGTCGCTCCTGCAAGCCAACCTCGCCGGGACCGCGTCGAAGGCCGAGGTCGTCGAGCGGCTCCAGCGCTTCGCGCTCGCCCTGCCCGACAGCGCGTGGGTGCTCGGGCGCGGCTGGGACCAGAACGACTGGCCCGCCGCCGCCGACGGCTCGTACCTCTTCCCGACCGCCGCCGACCTCGACGCCGCCTTCCCCGACCGGCCCGTCTGGATCGCCCGCATCGACGGGCACGCCACATGGGCCAACACGGCCGCCCTCCGCGCCGCCGGGATCGACCCGGCCCAGCCTGCGCCGCCCAACCCCGAGGGCGGGGCCGTACTCCGCGACGCTGAGGGCCGACCGACCGGCGTGTTCGTGGACAACGCAGAGGCGCTCGTCGAGGCGTTCGTGCCGCCGCCGAGCGAGCTGGAGCTGCAACTCCGGCTGGAGCGGGCGCTGGAGGAGACGTCCCGGCACGGCCTCACCGGCGTCCACGAAGCCGGCGTCGACCTCGCCACGATGGCGCTCTACCGGGCGATGATCGACGCGGGCCGGTTCCCGCTCCGGCTCTACGGGATGATCGGCGGCCCGGGCCAGACGCTGGACTACATCTGCGAGGTCCGCCCCTTCGCCGACTACGGGGGGCGCCTCACCGTGCGCTCGGTCAAGTTCTACCTCGACGGTGCGCTCGGCAGCCGGGGCGCGGCCCTCCTCGAACCCTACAGCGACGACCCCGGCAACAGCGGCCTCCTCGTCACGGCCCCCTCCGTGTTCCAGTCGCTCGTCAACCGGGCGATGTGGTGCGGCCTCCAGGTCAACACCCACGCCATCGGCGACCGGGCCAACCGGATCGCGCTCGACACCTACGCCGCGGCCGTCGAGGAGACGGGTGGCGGGCCGGGCCGTCACCGCGTCGAGCACGCCCAAGTCATCGCCCCGGAGGACCTCCCGCGCTTCGCCGCGCTCGGCGTGATCGCCTCGGTGCAGCCGACCCATGCCACGAGCGACCGGCCCTGGGCCGAGGACCGCGTCGGCCCGCAGCGCATCGAGGGAGCCTACGCGTGGCGCTCGCTCCTCGGCAGCGGTGCTCGCCTTGCTCTCGGCTCCGACTTCCCCGTCGAGCCCGTCAGCCCGCTCCTCGGGCTCTACGCCTCCGTCACCCGGCAGGACGCCGGCGGCCATCCCGAGGGCGGGTGGGACCCGGAGCAGCGCCTGACCCGCGCCGAGGCCCTGCGCGGCTTCACCCTCGACGCGGCCTACGCCGCGTTCATGGAAGACCAGGTAGGCTCCCTAGAGCCGGGCAAGCGGGCCGACTTCGTCGTCCTCTCGCGCGATATCATGACCGTGCCCGCGCCGGAGATTCTGGAGACCGAGGTCGTAGCGACCTACCTCGACGGCCTCCCCATCTTCGGCGGCCTGTAGGCTGGCTGTCAGCTGCCGAAAGCAAGACTCACAAAGCTACCGAGGCCGCCGCGCAACGCGCCACCGCCACCGTCTCACCGTCCTCCGAAAAAGGCAGCGCCCTCGCACGGGAAGTCTTACAGAACTTCGCGCGTGCGAGGGCGCTACTGACGACTGGCGGAGCGAGGCTACGGAAGGCCAGAGGTGGTCCGCGGCGGTGGTTTAGTTCACGCGGGGGCTCAGGTCGCGTGAGCACGGACAGGGCGTTCCGCGCCCGTAGGCTTCTCGTCAGTCGTCAGGGTTGAGGCGTGAGGTCTTCGAGGTCGTTTTCGTCCATCCGGTCCTGGCCGTCCTGCTCCGGTGCGGCATCTGGGAGGAGAACGGCACTGATGACATGGATGACCCCGTTGGAGGCCTGCACGTCAGCGTTCGATACGAGGGCGTTGCCGACCATCAACCCATCGCCGGTGGCGATGATGTCGAGGCTGCTGCCTTCGACCGTCGCCGCCGTGCCGAGCGCCGAGGCGTCTTCGGACGAGACGGCACCGACGAGTACGTGGCGGCGCAGGATGCCGGTGAGCTGTTCGGACGAGAGTCCGTCGAGCGTGCCGGCGGGCAGGGCCTGGAAGGCGTCGTCGGTGGGCGCGAAGAGCGTGAAGGTCTCGCCTCCGGCGAGGGCCGCGTCGAGACCGGTGTCGCGGAGTGCCTGAACGAGGACGGTGAAGTCGCCGAGCGACTCGAGGGTCGTGAGAAGGTCGGCGGCTGCACCGTCCTCAGGCGGGGCTGTCTCCTGCGCGAAGCTCGCCGGGGCGGCCAGCAGCAGGAGGGTGAGGAGTGAGAGAGCTAAGGTGCGTGGCATAATTGGTGGTGGATAGCCAGTGTGGCGGTGAGTCGCACCGGCACGGGGGTACCGTTTGGGCTGCCGGTGCTGCTCGCTCGCTCAGCACGGCGGGGTGCCGGCGGCGAGTGGGACCATTCTAGGCCCGGTCTGCCGGGACCTCTATGGGCATAGCCTGATTGTTACCTAATGAATCCGCTTCTAAGGGCCAGAATGGGCGGTCTTGTGGTCATAAAGAAAAAGGTAGAGGGAAAAACGGTGCGAACCGGACGGCCTCTGCGGCGGGGGTGTGACAGGGCAATCGGTGCACGGTATATTGAGCGCGATGCCGGTTCACCTCGTAGGCCGCTTCCGAGCGGAAGCCGAGAGGAACAGCCCTGGGGGCTTCCTGTTCGAAGACGACAGACTCGGCGGCCAATACATGCAGGGCGCCTAGCAGGACCACGGGTCAGGAATGAGTGAGCAGACCGCGCCGCGCGCGCTGACAACGAGAGACGTTCGAGTGGGTGACTGGCTGGTCGTCCCGAAGGGCAACCGTCTGCACGGGCCGGCGGGGGACGTGGTCCGGCTGGAGCCGAAGGTGATGCAGGTGCTTGAATGCCTCGCCGCCCACCCCGGCCGCACGGTGACGAAGGAGGACTTCATGGACCGCGTCTGGGCCGGTACGGTCGTCTCGGACGACGTGCTCGCGCGCTGCATCTCGGAACTGCGCAAGGCCTTCGGCGACAACCCCCGCAAGCCGGACTACATCGAGACGATCCGCAAGTCGGGCTACCGGCTGATCGCCCCGGTCTCGACCCCCGCAGCCCCACGCCCCGAGCCACCGGCCGAGGTGCCGCCCTCCGCCGCCGGGCAGCCCATCGAGAACGAAGCCGCCGCCCTCGCCGCCGCACCGGACGTACCCGTCGACGCCGTCTCCGTCGAGGCCAGTCCTGGGTCTGACGGGGCGTCGCTCCCGGTCATGGCCCCGCCGGGGCCGCCGCGCTGGAAGGAGGCCATGTGGTGGGCCGCCGGTGCCAGCACCGTGCTCCTCGTCGGCCTCATCGTCGGGTTCGCTTTCTTCCAGGGCCGCGACGACGCACCGCTCAAGACCGTCCCCTTCACCAGCTTCCCCGGCCAGGAAGCCGACCCGGAACTGTCGCCGGACGGCGAGAAGGTAGCCTTCACCTGGGAGGGGGCCGACGGCGGCAACGTGGACGTCTACGTCAAGCAAGCCGGGGCCGAGATCCCGCTTCGCCTGACCGACAATCCTGCCCGCGAGCACAGCCCGGCCTGGAGCCCCGACGGCCTCAACATCGCCTTCGTGCGCGCCACCGACGAGGGGGTGCGGGAAGTTGTCATCGTGCCTGCGATCGGCGGCACCGAGCGCGTCGTCGCCACGTTCGAGGACCGCGAGGTGTCGAGCCTCGTCTGGTCGTCCGACGGCACCACGCTCGCGCTCTCGGCGCAGGCCGAGCCGACGGGGCCGTACAGCCTCTTCCTCCTCTCGGTCGAGACGCTCGACGTGCGCCAGCTCACGGAGGCCGCGCCCGCGCAGTGGGGGGACGCCGAGCCGGCATTCTCGCCCAACAGCGAGCGCCTCGCCTTCGTGCGGCGCGCCAGCGAGGGCGTTGAGGACCTCTTCGTGGTCTCGGCGCGCGGCGGCGAGCCGGAGCGCCTGACGCGGGACGAGCGCGAGATCGCCGGCCTCGACTGGGCCTCCGACGGCCAGAGCATCGTCTTCGCCTCGAGCCGGGCCGAGGGGGCCGGACTGTGGCGCATCCCGGCCGCCGGCGGGACGCCGGAGCGGATCGCGACCTCGGGCGAGGGCGAGAGCGTGCGCCAGCCCTCGGTGGCGCGGCGCGCGCGGCGCCTGACCTACGAGCAGCGCTCCTCGGACGCCAACATCTGGGCGATCCGGCAGGGCCGCTTCGGGCGGCTGCCGCTCATCCACTCGACGCGCTGGGAGTCCAACCCCCAGTTCTCGCCCGACGGCACGCAGATCGCCTTCGCCTCGGACCGCTCCGGCAGCCCCGAGGTCTGGGTCGTCGACGCCGACGGCGAGAACCCGATCCAGCTCACCGACTTCGCCGGCCCCCTCGTCACGCTCCCGCGCTGGGCCCCGGACGGCCGCCGCCTCGCCTTCGACGCGCGCGTGGAGGGCAACGCGGACATCTACATCATCGACGCCGCCGGCGGGCAGCCGCGCCGCCTCACCGACGACCCGGCCTCCGACGTCGCCCCAAGTTGGTCCGTCGACTCGACGGTGGTCTACTTCTCCTCGGACCGCAGCGGGGAGTGGGAGGTCTGGCTCGTGGCCGCCGAAGGAGGGCGGCCCAGCCGCGTCACCTACAACGGCGGCTACAACGCCTTCCAGGCCCCCGACGGCGAGCAGCTCTACTACGCCAAGAAAGGCGAGCCCGGCCTGTGGCGCCACGGCTTCACCGACGAGCAGGAGACCCTCGTGCTCGGCGCGCTCGAACCCTTCGACTGGGGCAACTGGGCCGTGACCGACGACGGCATCTACTTCATCCGGCGCGAGGACGACGGCCCGACGATCCGGTTCTACAGCTTCCTCTCCGGCTGGTCCACGCGCGTCGCCACGCTCGACGACGTGCCCGAGCAGCCCAGCCTCGCCGTCTCGCCGGACGGCCGGGTCCTGCTCTACACCCACGTAGACCGCAACGAGAGCGACATCCTCCTGGTCGAGGACTTCCAGTGAGCGCGGCGGTCGCCGAGACCGCGACGGACCTTCCGACGGGCGCCCGCCGGCTGACGGACCGCTTCGGCAGGCGTCACACCTACCTCCGGCTCTCGCTGACGGAGCGCTGCAACCTCCGCTGCCGCTACTGCATGCCCGCGGCCGGCGTCCCGCTCACGCCGCGCGGCCACCTGCTCACGACGCCGGAGATCCTCCGCCTCGCCCGGCTCTTCGTCGGCATGGGCGTCGAGAAAGTCCGGCTGACCGGGGGCGAGCCGCTCGTGCGCAAAGACGCCGAAGCCGTCGCCGAAGCGCTCGGGGCGATGCCGGGCCTGCGCACGCTCGCGCTCACGACCAACGGGCTGCTGCTCCACCGCAAGCTCGACCGGCTCTACCAGGCTGGGCTGACCCACATCAACCTCTCGCTCGACACGCTCCGCGCCGACCGCTTCGCCTACCTCGCCCGCCGCTCCGGCCTCGACGCCGTGCTCGACGCGCTCGACCTCGCGCTGGGCTACGGCTACACCGGCGAGCGGCTCAAGGTCAACGTCGTCGTCATGCGCGGGATCAACGACGACGAGCTCGCCGACTTCGTCGCCCTCACCGAGGAGCGCCCCGTCGAGGTCCGGTTCATCGAGTACATGCCGTTCGACGGGAACGGGTGGGCCAGCGACCGGCTCGTGCCCTACGCCGAGATGCTCGCCCGTATCGAGGCGCGCTTTCCGCTCGAACGGCGCGCGGACGGGCCGCACGAGACGGCGCGGACGTACCGCGTGCCGGGCCACGCAGGCCGCGTCGGTGTCGTTGCCTCGATGACGGCTCCGTTCTGCGCCGGGTGCAACCGGCTCCGCCTCACCGCCGACGGAGCGCTCAAAGTCTGCCTCTTCGGGCAAGCCGAGGTGTCGCTGCGCGACGCGCTGCGCGCCGGAGCCAGCGACGAGGCGTTGCGGGCGACGGTCCACGCCGCCGTGCAGCGGAAAAAGGCAGCACACGGCGGCATCGACGAGGTCGCCCACGCAGCACGCCGGGCCGGTAACCGTCCGATGATCTTGATCGGCGGGTGAGGTGCCTGCCGAATCGCAGGAGTGGCGGGCAGGCGTGTGCGTCCGGCTCGTTGTTTGCGCTGTGCTCAGAATGCGCCAGAAGTGGAAGGGCGAATGCGTTGCACGGAGTGCGCTCCGGTGCTAGCTTCCGCTGCCCCGCGCTGGACTGCATGCGCTGGACTTCATGCGAAGTTGCCGAATCGTGAACGTTACGGTCGCCGCGCCGCACGTTACTTCTCTGCTCACGTCTCTTCTCAAGCCTCCGCTCTGATGACCGACAGCCCGACTGCCGACGCCCTCACGCTCACCCACATCGACGACGACGGGCGCGCCCGGATGGTCGACGTCAGCGCCAAGCCGGACTCCGCACGCACCGCCGTGGCGAGGGGCCGCGTAGTGCTCGGCCAAGAAGCGTTCACGCTCGTCCGGGAGAACCGCATCCGCAAAGGCGACGTGCTGAGCGTCGCCCAGGTCGCGGGCATCCTCGGGGCCAAGCAGACCAGCCGCCTCGTCCCGCTCTGCCACGACGTCCTCCTCGAAGGCGTCGACCTCGACCTCGAGCTCAACGAGGACGACTTCGCCATCGACGTCCGCGCCTTCGTCAAGACCACCGGCCCGACGGGCGTGGAGATGGAGGCGCTCACGGCGGTCTCCGTCGCCGCACTCACGATCTACGACATGTGCAAGTCGGTCTCGAAAGACATCGCGATCACCGACACCCAGCTCCTGGCCAAGACCGGCGGCCAGAGCGGCGACTACCGGCGCAGCAACTGATGTAAAGATTGCAGACACCGTTTCCTGCAGGGGTACAGGTTGAAAGGTAGTGGCAGCGGGGTACGGTCATGATGGAGGCCAGATCTCCTTGTCGATGGCGTGGTCCCGCACCCGGAGGTTTCCCTCCTGGCTCGGGTCGTA